>CAYVCG010000043.1:11842-16693 GCA_964449985.1 uncultured Defluviitaleaceae bacterium | reverse complement strand
TCGGGAGAGTTTCTTTTTTTGTTCTTTTGGGTCATATCTATTTTAGTAGTACAATGTTAAAATTTCTCACAAATAAAATTCAATGCGAATAAATGTTATTTTTTAGCAAATAATAATAAAAAACGAAAGAAGTGATTCTATGACAAAACCGCAAGAAATTGACATAATAGAACCGGAGGTTTCGGAGATAGACCCAGAAAAGCTGAAAGAGCTTGGAGAATTTATTGATGGACTTGAAACAACAGAAGGTGCTCTGATTGAAATACTTCACAGAGCTCAAATAGTTTTCGGATATCTTCCGCGTGACGTGCAGCTTTATATCGCTCGCAAACTTGGTATACCGGGAGCAGAAGTGTATGGTGTCGTCAGCTTTTATTCATTTTTTACAATGAAACCGAGCGGAAAGCATACGATAAGCGTTTGCATGGGTACGGCATGTTTCGTCAGAGGCGCAGACAAAATTATCGAGCGATTCAAAGAAAAGCTAGAAATCGGTTCTAACGAAACAACGCAGGATAATCTTTTTACCCTCAAGGACGTGCGCTGTGTCGGTGCATGCGGCCTTGCTCCTGTTGTGCTTATCGATGACAAAGTATTCGGTCGTGTTGAGGAAAGCAAAATTGACGAGATATTAAAACCGTATTGTGAGGAGAGTTAGTGATGGGAATCAAATCATTGGAAGAATTAAAAAAAATAAGGGAAGAACATAAAAATAAGACAAGCCTCAGAAATGCCGGAGAGCATACAGATGAAACCGTTAGTCACATAGAAATTCTTATTGGAATGGCAACATGCGGCATTGCAGCCGGCGCGAGAGAAACACTAAATGAAATCATGGAAGAAATATCAAGGAATAATATTGAAAATATTCGGGTTATACCCGTTGGCTGCGTTGGATTTTGCAAGGAAGAACCGATTATACAAATAAATATTCCGGGCAGCAAGCCTGTTTCATACGGTAGAGTAAAAAAAGAGGATGTCAAACAAATTATACAAAGCCACATATTAAACAATAAACCCGTGGAAAGCAAAATTATTCATGTTGAATTTAATAGAGCGTAAAGTGAGGAATTTGTCATGTCTACAGTACGTTGCAATATTTTGGTTTGCGGAGGAACAGCCTGTCTTTCCAGCGAGAGTGAAAAAGTAGCAAAGAATTTTGAGCTTATTATAAAAGCAAAAGGATATGAAAAAGAGGTTCAGCTTATTAAAACGGGTTGTTTTGGCTTTTGTGAGCAAGGCCCTATCGTTAAATTTGAGCCTGATAACGTGTTCTATGTTCGAGTAAGCCCTAAGGATGTTAAAGAAATTTTAGATGAGCATTTTTTAAAGGGCAGAATAGTTGAAAGACTTCTGTTTGTTGAACCATCCAGCAAAGAGAAGCTAAAAAAACATGAGGAGATGCAGTTTTATAAAAAACAATATAGAGTCGCATTAAGAAACTGCGGCTTTATAAATCCAGAAGATATTTATGAATATATCTCCGTTGGCGGATATGAAGCGTTGGGTAAGGTTTTAACAAGTATGTCTCCAGATGAAGTTATTGAAACCATTAAAGCCTCGGGCTTGCGTGGTCGCGGAGGCGGCGGCTTCCCAACAGGCATTAAATGGGAAATCACAAGAAAAAATGCAGGGGAAAAGAAATTCATTATATGCAATGCCGATGAAGGCGATCCCGGAGCGTTTATGGACAGAAGTATATTAGAAGGAGATCCTCAATGCGTTATTGAAGCTCTTGCTATAGCGGCATACGCAATCGGTGCACAAAAAGGCATTATATACATTCGTGCAGAATATCCCCTCGCTATTGCACGGTTAAAGACAGCAATCGACCAAGCACGAGAGCTAAACCTTTTGGGTGATAATATTTTCGGAACAGATTTTTGCTTTGACCTTGCCTTTAAATACGGCGCAGGAGCTTTTGTATGCGGAGAAGAAACAGCTCTTATAAATTCATGCGAGGGAAAAAGGGGCGAACCAAACTATAAACCACCCTACCCTGCTGAAGAAGGTTTTTGGGGCTATCCGACATGCGTAAATAACGTTGAAACACTTGCAAACATACCGGCCATAATCAACAGAGGTGCAGACTGGTTTTCATCTATCGGAACGGCAAACAGCAAAGGCACAAAAGTATTTGCGCTTGCCGGAAAAATCAATAATGTCGGGCTTGTTGAGGTTCCTATGGGAACAACGCTTAGAGAAATAATATTCGAAATCGGCGGCGGAATCAAAGACGGGCGAGGTTTTAAAGCGGTCCAAACAGGCGGCCCATCCGGTGGCGTTATAACGGAAAAAGACTTAGATACCCCCATAGACTATGAAAACTTGCTCAAAACAGGTTCCATGATGGGCTCCGGCGGTATGATTGTTATGGATGAAACGGACAATATTGTTGAAATAGCAAAATTCTATTTGGAGTTTACAATGGATGAATCCTGCGGGCGCTGCACGCCATGCCGCATAGGAACAAAACGCATGTATGAAATACTAAATAATATTACTGAGGGCAAGGCCAAGAAATCTGATTTGCAATTATTAAAACAGTTGGCATTGATGGTAAAAGATGGCTCTTTGTGCGGCCTTGGACAAAGCGCGCCGAATCCGGTTATTAGCTCTCTAAATCACTTTATGCATGAATATTTAGAGTTTATTAAACCCGAAAAACAACCAAATGACGAAAAGTTTGTGGCAAAAAACACTTTATACAGAGAAAAAAATACCGTATTGTAAAGGAAGTATCGTCTGATGGCAAATAAGAATAAAACAATGAAAATAAACATCAACCATATGGAGCTCGATGTTCCGGAAGGCATAACAATATTGGAAGCTGCAAACGAGGCTGGCGTGAAAATCCCAACCTTATGCCATTTAGATCTGCATGATATAAAGATGGTAAACCAAACCGCTTCTTGCAGAGTTTGTATGGTAGAGCTTGTTGATTCAAAAACCAATAGAAACAAAATCGTTCCGTCATGCGTAACAAAGGTTACAGACGGCATGGATATTTTAACAAATAGCATAAGAGCGCTAACGGCGAGACGAATGTCTGTAGAGCTTCTTCTTTCCAATCATCCAAACGCCTGTTTTACATGCCCGAAAAACACAGAATGTGAGCTGCAATCTTTGGCGGCAGAGCTTGGCATTAGAGAGATTCGTTTTGAAGGCGAGCGAATGGAGTATCCTCTTGATTTCTCTAGTGACTCGATTGTAAAGGACTCAAACAAATGCATATATTGCAGGCGCTGCGAAACTATGTGCAATAAGGTGCAAACATGCGGTATTTTATCAGGTATAAGCAGAGGATTTACGGCGTTTGTCGGGCCTGCTTTTAATATGCCGATGGTTGAATCGTCATGCACGTATTGCGGACAATGCGTTCAGGTATGCCCCACAGCCGCTTTAACAGAAGTCAATCACATCTATAGGGTTTGGGAAGCAATAAATGACCCCACAAAGCATGTCATTGTGCAAACCGCTCCTGCTATCCGTGTTGCACTAGGCGAGCTGTTTGGTATGGAACCCGGCACAGTTGTCACGGGGAAAATGGTTACAGCATTAAAACGCATGGGCTTTGATGCGGTTTTCGATACAGATTTCGGGGCAGATGTTACGGTTATGGAGGAAGCTGCGGAGCTTATATACAGGATAAAAGAAAACAAAACATTGCCAATGCTCACAAGCTGCTGCCCGGCATGGGTAAAATTTATTGAGCATCAATTTCCGGAGCTTTTGGAAATACCATCAACGTGTAAATCACCGCATATTATGTTTGGGGCTCTTGCAAAGACTTATTATGCAAAAAAACATGGCATAGATCCGGATAGCATAGTCGTTGTTTCCGTCATGCCTTGCGTAGCAAAAAAAGCTGAAGCAAAACGCCCTGAGCTTACAAAAGATGATCACGATAACGTCGATATAGTTGTCACAACAAGAGAGCTTGCAAGAATGATAAAAGAGGCAGGATTACGTTTTGAAACACTGCCAGACAGCGAGTTTGATTCCCCGATGGGAGAAACGAGCGGAGCTTCTGTTTTATTTGGCTCTACGGGTGGGGTTATTGAAGCTGTAATACGAACAGCTCACGAATGGTTGACGGGCGAAGAACTGGATAATGTTGAGTATGAACAGCTAAGAGGAATGGACGGACTAAGAAAGGCTACTGTAAAAATCGGAGATAAGGATATACACATAGGTATTGCCAGCGGTTTGGGTAATGCAAGACAGCTTTTGGAAGAAATCAGAGACGGCAAAAGCGATTATACAGCTATCGAAATCATGGCCTGCCCTGGAGGATGCATAGCAGGCGGAGGCCAGCCATATCATCATAATAATTTCGAAATTATAAAGAAGCGCCAGCAAGGTATATATGAGGAGGATGCAAACAAACCTGTCAAAAAATCCAATAAAAACAAAGAAATTCAGCAGCTATATGAAGAATTTCTTAGAAAACCTATGGGCGAAATGTCTCATAAACTTTTGCATACTCATTTTGAGGAGAGAGAACGTATATAAATTTGGGCGATTAATAAAGTTTCCTTTGTTGTAAAAGTTTACAACCGATCTTTTATTGAATAAAATAAACTATTCATTAAAAGAGGTGATACGATGTATCCTCAGTATCCATACTATTCGTATAAAGAGGTATGTAAAGAAATACCGTTAAGCTTTCCTCCGCAACACCAAAACAGACAGCCTGGTATGGAATATCTTATGAAACCCCGCCCTATTTTTGATAACCCGGACTATAAGCCAGGAAAAAAGCTCGTAAACAAAACAGCAATAATCTCCGGCGGGGATAGCGGAATAGGCAGAGCAGTTGCTGTTGCATTTGCCAAGGAAGGCGCAAAC
>CAYVCG010000043.1:6018-11742 GCA_964449985.1 uncultured Defluviitaleaceae bacterium | reverse complement strand
ATAAACACTTTTGCAACCAATATCTTCTCATTTTTTTATCTGACAAAAGCCGTTCTTCCGCATCTTAATAACGGAGACAGCATAATAAACACAACATCAATAACAGCGTATAAAGGAGAAAAGGCTCTAATTGATTATTCATCAACAAAAGGCGCTATTGTCTCCTTTACGCGCTCGCTTTCTTTATCCCTTGAAGAAAGCGGAATACGCGTGAACGCCGTTGCACCAGGACCCATCTGGACGCCATTACAGCCTGCAAGCCTGGATATAGAAAATATAACTACCTTTGGAACAAGCGGTCCATCCGAAACACCGATGAAACGCGCTGGCCAGCCTTTTGAGCTTGCTCCAACCTACGTTTATCTCGCATGCGATGATTCCAGATATGTATCCGGCCAGGTGCTGCATGTTAACGGCGGAGTAATTGTTGAATCATAGATTGTATTTAATAACGTGTAAAAAGCGTTATTTTTTTTAAATGTTAATTAGATATTTGTTTTAGATTTTTTGTATGGTATAATATGTAATAATCACTTATGACAAAAAGAATCGGAGGTTATGCCTTTGTCAACCACTATCCCGCTTCAATCAATGGATTATTTATGCAAATTTTCTTTATATAAACAAATGCTAGGCAATTATATAAATCTGGATGCAGTGTTTTCTGATGAGACATCTAACTTTGTCTCAAATACCGAACCGTCTTTAAACGAAACAATCGTTATTAAACTAAGAACCGCTAAGGATGATGTCGATTTCGTTTGGTTATCCTCAGGCGAGCTTGGAGAAACCGAGGCAAATAAAACCTATACTACCGGGCTTTTTGATTATTGGGAAGCCTCGGTTAAAATATCAGGCGAAACAAGATATTATTTCAAACTGGCAAAAAATGGCAACCCCAATATTTATTTTTATAATAAAAAAGGCATATTCCGCGATGTTGATGAGGTTTATAACTTTTGTATAATTCCTGATTTTAAGATTCCCGCTTGGTCAAAAGGCGCTGTTATATATCAAATATATGTCGACAGGTTTCATAACGGAGACCCATCCAATGACGTTGTTACAAACGAATATGCATATCTTGGAAAAGCTGCCCGCAAGATTGAAAAATGGGATCAAGATGTCGCAAAAGATGATGTTTGCAACTTTTATGGAGGAGACTTGCAGGGCGTTATAGACAAAATGACCTATCTTCGTGAACTCGGCGTTGATGCTATTTATTTTAACCCTATTTTTGTTTCCCCAAGCAATCATAAGTATGACATTCAGGATTATGACTATGTAGACCCACATTATGGCGTTATTATAAACGATGGCGGCTCTCCGCTTGTTTTTGAACGCTTTAGAAACAAATATGCTACAATGTATATACAGCGAACAACCAATAAAGAAAACCTTGAAGCAAGTAATCAGCTTATGATAAAGCTTATTGAAATAGCCCACGATAATAACATCAAAGTCATTCTTGACGGAGTATTTAACCATTGCGGTGCTTTTAATAAATGGCTTGATAAAGAAAGTTTTTATTATCAGGCGGGTTATCCTGACGGGGCGTATCGTGAAAAGGACAGCCCGTATAACAACTTTTTTTCATGGTATAACAAAGAATGGCCCAATAATGACTGTTACGACAGCTGGTGGGGGCATGACAATCATCCGAAACTAGCCTTTGAAAACTCAAACGAGCTATATAACTATATCATTGCAATTGGGGCAAAGTGGGTATCGCCGCCATTTAATGCAGACGGCTGGAGGCTGGACGTTGCTGCGGATTTAGGATATTCAAAAGACTTTAATCACCGATTTTGGCGTGACTTTAGAACAGCCGTTAAAAATGCAAATCCTAACGCAATAATTCTTGCCGAGCACTATGGAGATGCGAACGAATGGCTTAAAGGCGACCAATGGGATACTATCATGAATTATGACGCGTTTATGGAGCCTGTCACATGGTTTTTAACTGGCATGGAAAAGCATAGCGAGCAATTCCGGGGTGATATGCTGTGTAATGCTATGGCATTTGAAAGCTCTATGCGGTATCATATGTCGCGCTTATATGGCCAATCCGTTCTAGCATCCATGAACGAGCTTTCGAATCACGACCATTCACGATTTTTAACAAGAACAAATATGACAGCCGGAAGGCTGCATACAGTTGGCGCAAGGGCGGCTGATTTCGGAATAAATAAAAGCATAATGTATGAGGCCGTAATAATACAGATGACTTGGCCGGGATCGCCAACAATTTATTATGGAGACGAAGCCGGTCTCACCGGATGGACAGACCCAGATAACAGAAGAACATATCCTTGGGGCAATGAAGACCAAGCTCTGCTAAGCTTTCATAAGGAAATAATAAAAATACGCAAGTCCTATAACTGTTTAAAAACCGGCTCATTGGAATATTTGTTCAATGAATATGGGATTTTAAGCTATGGCCGATGGGATAACGAAAACAGCATTGCAGTTATTATTAATAACAACAGCGAGGAGAAGAGGCTTTCCATCCCTATGTGGAAGATAGGTATTAATCCTGATTCAACAATGCAATCGCTTATTTGCACAGGCGATGGAAATTATTGCATAGAGCCTAAAGAGTTTAAGCTTTATGATGGCATATTAAGTATTACGGTTGCGCCTTTTAGCAGCATCGTTTTGAAAGAAAATAAATAGCGGTTAAACAAAAACTACCATGATTTGAGGGTTTTTCCTAATAATGGTAGTTTTTCTTTGAGATCATCTTGAAGCCTTGTTATTTGGCTGTTTTTGATAATATAAAACTGATTTTTATGCCTTTTTGCTCTAATGTGTTTACATAAAATCAATTGACAAATCTGCCGCTGTGATTTATTATAATAATAGTAATTTATTACCGCGAAACACTGGTAATATTAATTATTAAGAAATATTAAAAACAAAAATTAATGGAGGAGGAAAAACATGAGAGTACGAAAAAAATTAGTGTCATTATTGCTTATTACAGGCATGATAACGAGCCAGCTTCTAGGTTTTACGTCATATGCCGCTGTAAGCAGTGTTAATCCGTCGAAGACTGCCGAAGGTATCAGTTTGTTTGGCAGTACGACAGCAGGTGAATTTAGTTTTGCGGGTTCCATTACATCATGCGTTATAGCTTCAAACAAGGCTGACATAAACATCTCCGGCGCCATATCTCAATCATATCTGAAGCAAGGAACCACAGTCGCTCTTTACGAATTACCTACATATGCTGATGAGTTTTCAGCTGATTACAGTGCATTAACACCACTTATTCCCGAAAAAGAAGCAACAAGCAGTTTCAACTACACTGTATCGCTTAAAAATGGCGATAACACAAGACTGCTATCAAAATTTGTAGTAGTTTTAAAATCCGATTCAGGCTATAAGCTTGTGGATTGCGGCAAGTATATTACAAATCCAGAAATCTTGGCAGAAAACACAGACTCCTATCCTGTTACAAAAAGTATTAAGGGATTACAAGTGCAAAACCCCGCTGATGCTGAGAGACTTGGAGTGCAACATGCTGCTATAAACATTTCGTATAACGATATGCTTACGAAGACAGACCATGGCAGCGCGACAATCCAATATAATTATAATGGGGAAACTTATTATTTCAGCAAAAATGTTATTAATAGCATTGACAGCCAGGTGAGATCACTTACGGAAAACAAAATGTCTGTTACAGCAATTCTTCTTGCTTATCCTAAGAATTTGACGAACAGCGATTCTGTAAACCGCGATATTATTCATCCGGATGCAGATTTGTCAAACGGAACCGTATATGCTTTTAACACTAAAAACGAAATAGGCGTTAAATATATCGGTGCTATCACAGACTTTTTGGCAAACCGCTATTCTTCCACAGATAAGTCTAACGGACGTATTAATGGCTATATTGTCGGAAATGAGATAGGCCAAAATAAGGTTTGGAACAATATGGGCCAAAAAGATGTTGTGGAATATGTTATTGAGCATGAAAGAACACTGCGCCTTATTTACAATATCGTAAAGAGCCATTCATTAAATGCTCGCGTTTATATTTCTATGGATCATTTCTGGAATGCGGGAAACAAACCGGATTCTAAATGGGAATATGACAATAAGTTAATCGTATATCTCCTTAATAAGATTATTAAATATTACGGTGATTTCGGCTGGAATATGGCTTTCCATCCTTATCCTGAGAATTTGTTTAACCCAAGAACTTGGGCAGACAAAACTGCTACAAAGAGCTTTGACTCATACCGTATAACATTCAAAAATATTGAAATACTGTCACAGTTCTTAGAACAAGATGAGTATAAATATAACGGCCAAGCACGCCGTATTATTCTATCCGAACAAGGCTTCAACAGCGCAGGAAATACTCAGCAAGAGCAAAACATTCAGGCGGCAGCATATGCATATGCATATTATAAAGTTAAATCAATACCAACTATTGATGCCTTTATTCTGCATAGACATGTTGACCATATGGACGAAGGCGGCCTGATGCTCGGCTTATGGACATGTGTTTCAGGCGAAAAATGCGAAGCAGGCACACAAAAGAAAATATATGATATATTCAGACGTATAGACACAGTTGATTCTCTGTCTGTTACAGAATTTGCTAAAGCTATAATAGGTCAGTCATCATGGGATGATATTATAGACGATCCGTTTGAGCCAGAAAAAAGACCTGCACAAGCAAGATTGAACGCGGGTATAACGATGAATGCTCCTGGAACAATTTCTTTGGATGATTTTGAATCAGGCTTAAACAACTGGGCTGCAGCAGAAAACATAACAAAAGTTAGTCTTGTAGATACAGACAAGAACGATGGCTCTTATAGTCTAAAAGCTGATGTAATTGGATCATTTATGGATGATTACAAGGGCGTAACCAAAACATTTACAACACCTAAGGATTTATCCAGCACTCCTGTAATAACTGTTGCTGTTAAACCTGTGGGAATGCCGGCAGGCTACAGCGCTTCTGTTATGATTCGCGCTTATGACGATGCAAACGACATGGTATGCGAGGGCGAAGGAGTTGTTAGCACAGGCGTGTGGACAACTGTTGGATTGAATATGACTGGCTGGGCAGGTATATCAAATATAACTCGCGTTAAAGTTTGGGCAAAACCGGATGGAAAGGTTCGTTGGTCTTCAGGTTCGCTTTACGTTGACGATCTAAGTGCTACTCCAACTGCTGATTTCGTAAACATAAGTGTTGAGCTTTCAAAACCTGCAGAAGTTAAAGTAAATGATAATCTTTCTGTTAAGGTTACTAACAACGGAACAAAAGCATTAAGCCAAACTATGACAATCACACCACTTAACGGTATGACTGTTGATAAACAAAGCGTTAACATTAATATCGCTCCTGGCGAAACCTATTCCTTCAACATCAAGGTTACAGGGCTTGATATTGATCTGCTAAAGAGCGGGCAGTTAAAGCTTAACATAGGAACATTATACGAAAGCACATTTGAAATTGTTAATGTTCGTTACTTGTATTATACAACCGAAGGCTCTGATATTGTGTTTGCAACGTTTGAAGGCGGCGCTACTGACGGCTTTAAAGCTGGCGCATACACTAACTTTGCTAATCCTTCAATTCGTGACACAAAATCGCCTGACGGAAATAATCCAAAAACAGTATATAACGGCTCCTATATGCTTGAGTGCGAAAAATCACCAACCACTAATGCATTAACAGATAGCTGGGTTGTAAAA
>CAYVCG010000043.1:0-5918 GCA_964449985.1 uncultured Defluviitaleaceae bacterium | reverse complement strand
TTATAGCAGCACATCACCTGTAGATGTTTCAGCAGCAAGCAACGGCACAACATATACAGGATATGATGAAAGCATTATATCAGTATCTCCGGATGGGCTTATCACTGCAAAAGCTCCGGGCCTTACAACCTTATATGCAAATCATGAAGCGTTTAATGTTCCGATAACAATTAATGTTAAGGATACTGCTGAAAAACCATTATTTGGTTTTGAAGGCAGTGCAGAGGGTTGGATAGCTGTTAGTAACGGCAATATTGAAAGAATCGCTGTAGAATCCGGAAATTATCATGGGATGGCTACTAACGACAAAGGCAATTATGGCTTGGTTGTTCATATGGCCGGCGTTGCGCCTGATAGTCCTAAGATAATACAGAAAGCTTTCGCTGAGCCTCTCAACTTAACCGGATTTAAAGCATTAAATTACAAGATTTTAACTTGGGGCGGTTTGACTCCAGCGGGAGCGATTACCTACCAGGTAACAACAATATTTAAGTCTACCGATGGATCTAAGACAATGCAGTCAGTTAATAGCATAGCCGAAAACTCATTTAGATTAGTTAGTATTGACTTGAGCAAGTGTGATTTTATAGACGATATTGGCAGTATAGAGATTTCGTATTCAGCGCTGAATTCAAATATCCCTGCTTGGGGCGGAAAATTCTATATTGATGACATGTATCTTACTTACTAGAGGAAAGGAGAGAGGTTTATATGAAAAAGAGAAGCAAAATTAAGTCTTTAATATCATTTTTCGTGATATTTACTTTTATCATTCAAGCGTGTGTTTTCCCGGCGGCTTCTGTTACAGCGCTTGCTGACGACACAGTTACAACCGTAACAAGGCTTCAAACGGAATACTTGACAAATCCGATTGGTATTGACATTACAAAACCAAGATTTAGCTGGAATCTTGAATCTAACGGGTTCGGGATTATGCAAACCAGTTACCAAATTCTTGTAGCAACATCTTTAGCGGGGCTTGAATCCGGCCCATATGTTTGGGATAGTGGTGTTGTAAACAGCAGCGATTCTATCGGTATTGCTTACAATGGCTCTCCTCTCGCGGCGTCAACACGCTATTTTTGGAAAGTCAACGTAACAGTTAACAATGGTACTGTTGATAACAGCGAAACTGCTTACTGGGAAACAGGCCTTATGAGCAACAAAATAGGCGGCTGGGGCGGAGCGCAATGGATTACAATGCCTTATACCAATGTCGCTTCGGATTACACAACCTATACGATTGACTTTGATTTTAAAATAGTAAAAGACAACGCAGGATTTTACTTTGCAGCAACAGACCTAGACCCTTGGACAATTACCGAGAGCAACTGTTTTATGTGGCAATTTAATACATATGAACATAAAGATGCTCAAGGCAACAGGTTATTCTATTTAAGGCCACACAGATGGACTAATGGAGCTCCAAGCGTGCTTGCAGAGGTTGATGCATCTGATGTTGTTCCTCTTGAAGCTCAAAACGATTGGCTTCATTGCAGGATCTCCATGTATAAAGGCGGCAGATTTAATGCATACACTTATCTTGATACATATATTGGATCAGACGCAAACAATTTAACAAAAATTCATAGCTATACAGGCTTAGGCGCAACTATGGTTGGCCTTGGCAAAATTGGTATTCGCCAAACAATAGATTCAAAGGTTGATGAAAGAGCAGAGTTTGACAACTTTGTAATAAGAGACAGTGCAAACGCTTCTGGCGATGCAGTCGGGAATATTATATTCTCGGAGGATTTTTCAAATTACTCCAGCCTTAAAACATTCCCTGGCGACTATTTAACCAAGGAAGGAGCCCTTTATGTTGCTGGCTCTGGCCCGGACTTTTTACAATGTCACTCGAAATTCCTTACTCCGACTCCAATAAACTCTCCATTTGGTGGTCGCCCAAGATATTCGCCAATGTTACGCAGAGATTTTACTGTGGACACTAGCAAAACAGTTGAATCAGCAAGGCTTTATGCAACTGCCCGTGGTATTTATGAGTTCTCCATTAATGGTGAAAAGGTAGGCAAAAACTTCCTTGATCCAGGCTGGACGGATTATAACTACAACTTCCAGTATCAAACATTTGACGTAACAGATATGTTGAAATCAGGCCAAAACGCTATCGGTGCAATGCTCGGAGCTGGATGGTATTCAAGTAAAATGTGTATATTTGGACCAGACAGATATTCTACAGGCTTAGGCGAAGCGCTTTTAGGCAGACTTGTTATTAAATATACTGACGGTACAACATCAGCGATTGTTACAGATACGACCAATTGGAAGTATACTGCAAGCCCGATTCTGGCTTCGGACAATTTTGATGGCGAATGGTATAACGCAACTATGGAAAAACCAGGCTGGAATAAGGCTGGGTATGATACAACAGGATGGAGAACACCAATTAAAGCTTCTGCATTACCAATCAGCATAAATATTAATGCTCAAACAGCTCCATCCGTACAAAAGATTACAACTCTTAAACCAATGAACTATACCGAACCAGTTGCCGGAAGATATATTTATGATTTCGGCCAGAATATGGTTGGTAATATACAAATTAAGCTCAAAGGAAATAAAGGCGATGTAGTTAGATTCCGTTATGCAGAAATGCTTAACACAGAAAACGCTTATAAAGATGCAAACGGCAATGTTTTTGGCGGTGGCGATGATTTACCGGGAACTCTCTATCTTTCCGCTTTGCGTACAGCAAGAGCTACAGATGTTTATACACTTAAAGGCGATCCAAACGGCGAGGTTTATATGCCTAGATTCACATTCCATGGCTTCCGCTATCTGGAAATAAGTGGTGTTTCTGAGCCTATTGCGTTAGACGATATAGAAGGCGTTGTGCTTTCCTCCAATAACGAATATATAGGATCATTTGAATCTTCTAATGAGTTGGTTAATAAGCTGTATTCCAACATTATTTGGGGCCAAAGAGGCAACTTTGTTAGCATCCCGACAGACTGCCCGCAGCGTGACGAACGTTTAGGCTGGACAGGTGATACTCAAATTTTTGCAAAAACTGCAATGTATATCCAAAACGCAAACCAGTTCTATTCAAAATGGCTTACAGACTTAAGAAGCTGGCAATCAGCTCAAACAGGCCCAGATACAGGAAGAGTTCCGGACGTTGTTCCGTCTTGCCCACCAATGGATGGATCAAACAGCGGTTGGGGTGATTCTGCTGTTATCGTTCCGTGGCAGATGTATCAAATGTATGGCGACAAAGCTATACTTAGCGACTCATATGATTCTATGAAGGCTTGGGTTGATTATCTCAACAGGAATTTGTCTGGCAACTTACGCCCTGCTGACGCTTATGGCGACTGGCTTGCACCTGAAAAGGCTCCTGCTGAGTTGACAAATTCGATTTATGTGGCATACGTTAACAAACTTGTTGCAAAATCCGCTCAAATTCTTGGCAAACCGGCGGCTGATGTAACACGTTATACAAATTATTATAACAATGTTTTGGCTGCTATAAATTCAAAGTATGCTAATCCAGACGGTTCTCTTAAAACCGACACTCAAACGCCATACGCTATGATGCTCGCATTTGATATGCTTCCAACTAGCGAAAAGACTGCTCAATATGCGCAGCTTTTGAAGGAAAACATTATGACCCGCGGATACCACCTGTCAACAGGCTTTATCGGCGTAAGTTATCTTGCTCCTTCCCTTTCAAACAATGGATATGTTGATGCGGCATACAGGCTTCTTGAACAAGATACGTATCCTTCTTGGATTTATAGTATTAAAAACGGCGCTACAACGCTTTGGGAACGTTGGAACTCATTCACTCTTGCCAACGGCTTTGGCGATGTTAGCATGAACTCGTTCAACCATTACTCCTTCGGTGCTATTGGCGAATGGATGTATAGCGGTATCCTAGGCATACAGGTAGACGGAAATAATCCTGGATTTAAGAAATTCTTCCTTGATCCGTTGCCGGGCGGCAGTTTGACATATGCAAAAGGTAGCTATCAATCCGTAAACGGTTTAATCGAGAGTGCTTGGGTAATTGAAGATGGTTTATTCAAGTATGATTGCACGGTTCCTGCGAATACAACAGCTACAGTTTATCTTCCTACAGACAATGAAAACGCTTTAATTAATGTACCTGATGGAGCTACGGTTATCGGCATTGAAAAAGGAAAATTGGCTCTTTCTGTTGGTTCAGGCACATATCATTTTGAAGTGCCATATAGCAAATCCGGCAACGTAAAATTTGTTTCTATAGCAAATCCACAAGGTATTAATGCTGTAGTATCCGTTGATGGAGTTGAATATCCATTACCGTTTAACAACGAAATACCAGTATCCACTGAAGAAGTTAAAATTATTTCCAAAGATCCTAACTATGCGTTTGCATACTTATCAGGAAGCATTTGGAGCACTTACAATCCGATTAGAAATGTGACGGATGGAATGACTGTCAATGCAAACTTTAAGTATGTTGCAACTGAAGGAGAGCCTTCCTTATCCATACCAGCAAGTGATTTATCCGGCGGTAAGATATACTATGGAAACTCTGTTGCTGATTCTTCAGAAGCTATAGATGCATCATTTGACAAAGGCACTGACGTTGTTGTTGACGTCGTTCCGCCAGCAGGTTATAAGATGATGGGTTGGGCTGACGATTCTGTAAAACTTCCGTCAGTACCTGGTATTGCAACGCTTGATGGTAATCTTAAACTTAAACCTGTGTTTGAGGTTCCTAAGCAGTATAGCAACGTTGCTAGAGCTTCCAAAGTCACTACAAATGATGAATTGTCTGCAGTTGGCTTTGTTACAAACAGACTTATTGATGGTATTAAAACAAGTGATATTGGTTGGTCTACGGACAAAAATTATCCAAATGGCGATGCTTCCGCTTCACCTGTTTACTTAAAGTTTGACCTCGGAACAGAAACCTCTGTAGAAAAAGTTGTAATCTATCCAAGGTCTGACCTCGGAGCATTCCAAGCAGAGGCATTCTACTTCCCGAGAGACTTTAAAGTCTTTGTAAGCACGGACGGCGAAAACATGAAGCAAACCCAAGTGCTCAACATTGTCAACCATGCTGATACTTCTGATCCGGTTGAATTTGAGTTTGCAGCAGTAAAAGCGCGTTATGTTTACTTTGAATTTACGAGAACAGCTGAAAAAACAACCGAAGGTGATAAGCATAGATTCCAGATCTGCGAAATAGAGATTATGAAATCCGTGCCTTATACAGGCAATCCTGTATCAAGCATTGATATCGCGCCTGTTTCTGGCGGTAATACGATTAACGTTGGTGATACGGTTAAACTTACCGCAAAGGTTAATCCATCCAACGCTGATGCAAAGGGCGTAACATGGTATATTCGTGACGCTGTATTATCGGGTGACAATCCTTTAGGCAACTTATCCGATAAGGGCGAAGGTGTTGTTTCCACTAACGGAGATTCATTCACCTTCACCGCTGTAAAACCTGGTTATGTTGAGATTGTAGCCTATGCAAACGACAAATTCGGCGCAATTGGTCACTACCGTATTAACATTAAAGATGAAGGTGCGTTAGACGTTGCAACTGTTGCACCGGGAACAATCATCGGTGGACAAAAAGCTAACGTTATTGTAAACATTGATATGTCGAAGGTAGACGCTTCCGAAACAATTGGTGTTGAATTATTTGGAAAATCAGCTCTTGTTGGTGCTGACGGCGTTGCTAAGCTTTCACTTCCGGCTGGCAGTGTTCCAAATGTAACTGAAGATACTACCGAATCTATCAAAGTATTCTATGCAAATGATGATGGAAGCGTTAAGAACGTTATCTCTTCCGTTAATATTGCAATCAAGGCTAATACTTCTGATATTTGGGCAACGTCATACACCTTAAACGATGATGGCTCCGCAACAATTACATTTAACTCGCCAATCGCTGT
>CAYVCG010000042.1:0-17798 GCA_964449985.1 uncultured Defluviitaleaceae bacterium | reverse complement strand
CATGGCCATTTGCATAGTCATAAATCTTTGCGCTATACAAAAGAGCTTTAGACGGTATACAACCCTCGTTCAAGCAAACACCGCCAAGAGCGCGTTTTTCAATAACAAGCGTTTTAAGACCTGCATGACCGGCTCTTTCCCCAGCCAAATATCCGCCAGGGCCACCGCCTAATACTATTAAATCAAAAACATTATCCATAAAAGCAACCCTTCCTTATCAAACGAAACATGAGTTTCATTATATCAAGGCGCGCCGCAAATTATTTTGCAAGCAATGCCGTAAAGTTTTCAAGGTTTTTCTTTAATTCCATAACAAATCTTCCAGCCGGAGCACCATCAACAGCTCTGTGGTCATAAGTGAGAGACAAGCCCATAGAAGGATATGCTTTAATCTCGCCGTTAACAACCTTGATTCTGTCAACAATAGAGCAAACACCGAGCAAACCGGTTTGCGGAGGATTAATAACAGGCGTGAAACTTTCTACGCCAAGAGTTCCCAAATTGGAGATAGTAAACGTTGCGCCCTGCAACAAGTCAGGAGAAATTGAGCCTGCCTGAGCTTCTTTAATAATCTTCTTAGCGTTAACAGATATCTCAAGAAGAGACATTTTGTCCGCATTGAACAATGTTGGAACAAGAAGACCGCGAGGTGTGTCTACTGCGATACCAAGATGCACGCTGTTGTAATAGTGCATTTCGTCGCCTATTAAGTGCGCGTTCAAATCCCTGTGGTTTTTAAGAGTTCTGGAAACAGCGTATAAAATAATGTCGTTAAAAGTGATGCCGCTAAGACCCATTTCCTCATTAGCTTTAAGCATACTTCTGTATTGCATAATGTTTGTTGCATCGAAGCTGCCGTTGTTTGTGAGTTGAGCCATGGATGACAATGAGTTAAGCATCGATTTTGCAATAACCTTGCGGATGTTGCTGAATTTAACGATTTCAACTTCGCCTTTTTCAGTTGGAGCTGCTGCAGAAGCTGGTGCTGCTGTAGTGCCGCTTAAATCGCCAACTGTTACACGACCGCCGATACCTGTTCCGGCAACGCCGCTTGCGCTTTGGCCTGAAGCAAGAGCTGCTGATGTAAGAGCAACACCGCTTTCGATAGCTGTTCTAATATCTCTTTCAATGATTCTTCCATCTGGGCCGCTTCCGCCTACCAAACGCAAATCAATGCCGGATTTAGCAGCCAAAGCTTTAGCACGAGGAGAAACTTTTATTTTGCCGCCTTCTGCTACTGGAGTAGCTGCTGCTACAGCCGCAACTGCAACTGCCGGTTTAGCAGCTTCTTCTGCCTTAGCTTCTGCGGGAGCAGCAGCCTGAGCAGGAGCTGATTTTAATAAAGCGGAAATATCCTCACCTGGCTGACCGATGATGCAAACATCTTCCAAAACCGGAACATCGTCGCCCTCCTGAGCTATGATTTCCAAAAGCACGCCGTCTTCCTTAGCGTCTTCGTCAACAGATGCTTTATCCGTCTCATAGGTAAAGAGAACGTCGCCTGTTTTAACGCTGTCGCCTTTGTTTTTATGCCACTTTGTAAGAATACAAGTTTCAACTGATATTCCAACCTTTGGCATTACTACTACTGTTGCCATATAACCATTCCTTTCCATCTATCTATATAGAAATAAACTTTGCCTAAACAAAACTAGGAATTAAAGTGATTTTGCATTTTCTAACAAATACTTTTCTGCCTTAGTACACCAAAGGCCATTGTTTGCAGATACAATCTCATTGAGCGCTGCGAAAAGCGGATCTGTTTTGCCTTTTTCTGCGAAATCAGCAATAGCCGTAAGAGGCATAGAAATATTGGTGTAAATAAGTTTTTTGCCACCCGGGATTTTTGGTAGGTTGAGCGTTGCTTCTGCCGCGCTGTCCAAACCACCGATATGCGTAATCATCGCAGCTGGGTCTATAAGACCCTTTTCCATCATAGAAAGGGATTCAATCATGTCATCTGTGTTGCCGCCGGACGTTCCGATAAGGTGCGTCGCAGCATAGTGTACATTGTAGAAGTTAAGTGTTGCGGAGAAATCCGGGTTAGTAGGGCCAGCAAAGAAGTTTAAGCAGCCATCTCTTGCCAAAAGAGCATCGCCCATTTCAACGACAGGTCTTACAGGCGCATAAACGAATACATCGTCATAGCCTTTACCGCCGATTAAGCCCTTTAAATATTCAACAGGGTTTTCTACGCCGGCAGTGTTTACATACATAAGCTTAACGCCGTTTTTAGCTGCTTTTTCAGGAGAAAGTATCTCCTCAGCGCGTTTTAAACGAGCATCGTCAATATCTGTTACAACAACGAAAGCCGGGCGTCTGTCACAGCTGATAGCGTAATCAATAGCACCGATGCCCATTGGGCCTGCGCCTGCCAAAATAGCCATATTGCCGCCTTCCACGATACCCATTTGGTGTTCGTAGCTGCCTGGAGTTGTATGGAAATTAGCGTGATATCCGCCGACTATGCAAGACATGGGTTCTGCTAAAGAACCGTAGAAAAATGCTTCGCCTTCATAAGGAAGCAAGCAGTTTTCCTCCATAAACATGGATGGGATGATAACATAAGTAGCGTCTCCGCCGATATAAGGGAAAGAATATCCCGGAGCATCCAAAGAGCCTTTGTAATTAATAGCAGGCTGGATAGCAAATTTCATACCGGGTTTAAATTTGTGCTGCCAGTTTTTGCCGACTTCAACTATTTCGCCGCAAAACTCATGGCCGATAATAACAGGGTTTGTGCCGATATCGTTAGGCACCCTTTTATGATCAGAGCCTTGGATAGAGGCTTTGTATGACGACATACACAAGCTGTCCGAAACAACGTGAGCAAGTATTTCGTCGTCAGTTATTTGAGGCAATTCAAACTCTTCAAGTCTTAAGTCGTTCTTGCCGTAAATTCTTAATGCTTTGGTTTTCATAGCTATTCTCCTTTATGGCTTACTTTTACTATCTTAACGCCGCTTTTGACGGCGCTTTTAAACGTGTATTCATCAAGCTTTGCGTCTGTTATCAAAACATCTATATCCTTTAATGTTGCAAAAGTGAAAGGCAGTGATTTGTTAAGCTTATCAGACGTAGTTAACATAATGACTTTGTTTGCCTTTTTTATGACTGCGCGTTTAAGCTCACATTCGGCATAGTTGCCGCAGGTGAATCCACCGTTTTGGGAATATCCCGATGGGGTTATAAACGCAATATCAATATTAATGCTTTTAATAAACGAGAGCGCCTGTGCTCCGGCAACGGAGCAGTTATCGCTGTTAATAGTCCCCCCGACCATGTTTACGGAAGGGTTGTATTTCTTAATGATTTCTAATGCGATGTTTGGGCCGGTTGTCAAAATACTGAGCTTTATATCGGGCAGTATTTTGGCAAACTCCATTATAGTCGTTCCTGAATCTAGAAAGACGGAACGCCCGGTTTCAACAAACATCAAAGCCTCCCGGGCTAGCTTTGATTTTATGTCAATGTTTTCAAGAGCACGATGACTGTAAGCGGCTTCTCTGGCTTCCTTACCATCAAAAACAGCATGTTTCGCGCCACCGCGAATCTTAATGGCAACGCCTTCAAACTCAAGCTTTTCTATATCGCGCCGAATTGTCATAGTGGAAACCTCAGGGAAAAGCGTTTCCAGCTCTTTGAAATAAACGACACCCTTTTGAATCAACAGTTGTTTTATTCGTTCTTGCCTGCTATAAGTCAACTTGACCCCCCTCCCTTTCATTGTTGATGTGATATGTTGAAAAAAGGCAAGTTTTCTGATTTATGATAATGTTATTTTAACACCGTGATTTTGTTATGTCAATGAGCAGTTGTAACAAAACTTAACATTTCTTAACATTTTCACTAAAAATAACATCACAAATTTTCAAGCTTCTAACAGGCAAAATCGGGCATTTTTCCATGTTTTACAATTCATATGGAGTCTCTTGATATACATAATAATTTAGCCAGTTTATAAACAACAAATTTGCGTGGGATTTCCATGTTACAATAGGTAATTTTGACGGATCATCGTCTTGAAAATAATGTTTCGGAACGTCAATATTATCGCCCCGAAGTACATCCCTATCATATTCTGTCTTTAATGTTTCTCTATCATACTCCGCATGGCCCGTCACAAAAAATTTCTTTCTGTCTTTAGACGCTATGATATGAACCCCTGCTTCGTCTGACTCTGCCAGAATTTCCAGCTCATCAATCTTTTCAATATCGTCGCGACGAACCTCGGTATGGCGGGAATGCGGAACATGAAAAACATCATCAAACCCACGGAAAATATCAATATCGCTTCTTGATTTTGTGTGTTTAAAAATACCAAACATCTTTTTATTAAGCTGGTATTTCGGGATTCCGTAGTGATAATAAAGCCCTGCTTGGGCCCCCCAGCAAATATGCATAACGTTTGTTACATTTGTATTGGTCCATTTCATTATTTTAACAAGCTCATCCCAATACGTTACTTCTTCAAAAGGCTTTTGCTCAACAGGCGCTCCCGTTATTATCATGCCGTCAAATTTCTTATGCTCGATATCGTCAAACACCTTGTAAAACTCAGACAAATACTCCTGAGACGTATTCTTCGAAATGTGACTTTTCATATATAATAATGTGACATCTATTTGCAGAGGTGAATTACCTAAAAGGCGCAAAAGCTGAACCTCTGTAATTTGCTTGTTTGGCATAAGGTTTAAAATAACAATCCTAAGCGGACGAATGTCCTGATGAAACGCCCTTGTTTCGTCCATAACAAATATGTTTTCATCTCTTAATATCTGCTTTGCCGGTAAATTATCCGGTACTTTAATAGGCATTTATATCACTCCTCACTGTCTAAAACATCTGTTGCCTTATTATCTATAGCATTATCATCTGTTGCCTTTTCATCTGTTGTCGTTTCATTTTTTGTGGTTTCATCTTTAAGTCTATTTAGATTAATAAATTCTATCAATCCAGCCCCACCCTCTTTTAACACTAAATCAGCTAGGCATTTTTCCCTGGTTTGAGGCAGGGCCATAGAAACATTCTCAATTTTTTTATCCCTCAACAGCTTTTTTATCATGGAAGCGTTTAGCTCAACACCGTATCGAACAACACTATCTTTCCATATACTAAATTTGCAGCCACTTTTCCATCTCCCACAAAAAAAGCTCTTGGAGTTTTCAAATATTTCGCCGGTATTGCATAGGGGGCACGTTCCCAGTGCTTTTGATTTGCCGTTATAAGACCGCTTTTCTTCCTCAAAAATCACATCACCCCGAACTCCGGCAGACTGCCCAACGATATAATGCACATAACGATTTATGCTGGCCATAAATCTTTTATCATCCATCGTGCCCTTGGCTACGGAGGATAAACCCCTCTCCCACTTGCCTGTAGTTTCGGGTGATTTAAGCTCCTTAGGAACGATTTCTATAAGCTTCATGCCTTTCTCTGTGGGTATTAGGTTTTTGCCCTTTCTTTCCACATAACCCACTTTTATTATACGTTCGATAATCGCGGCTCTTGTTGCAGGGGTTCCAAGCCCGGAATCCTTCAATTGCTCCTTCAAATCTTCATCTTCTATAAATCTTCCCGCATTTTCCATTGCAGAAAGAAGCGATGCTTCATTATATGGTTTCGGCGGTTTTGTTTTTTTCCTTTCGGATAATGCGTCCGAAACAGTTGTTTGTTCCTGCTCAACCACATCGGGCAGAACGGCTTCATCATCCGTTTCATCTTTCTTTTTGCGGCCTTCCGGCTTATCGTCCTTATAAAGCTCCATATATCCGTAGTTTATAACAACCGTACCTTTTGTCATAAACAACTCGCTTAAAACATCCGTAACGATTTTTGTAACGCTATATACATAAGATGGATAGAAAACGCATATAAACCTTTTTGCAACAAGATCAAAAACCTTTAGCTCATCGCCGCTTAAACCGTTTAAATTAAGGCCGGAGCCTGTTGGAATAATTGCGTGGTGGTCTGATATTTTACTGTTGTCTACAATCCTTTTGGTTATCGGCAGCTTGTCCAATTCCAAAACATATTTAACAAATCTGTCATAAGGCGGTATGTTCAGCTTTTTAAGCACAAAGCCAATCTTCCCAACCATATCATCGCTTAAATAACGGCTGTCCGTTCGAGGATATGTAATCATCTTTCTTTTTTCATATAAATCCTGAGCAATGGAAAGGGTTTTGCTTGCGGAAAATCCAAATTTTTTGTTGCAATCCCTCTGAAGCTCAGTCAGGTCGTATAATAATGGAGGAGGCTGCTTCTTTTCCTCTTTTTCAACGCTTTTTATAAAGCCCGCTTGCCCTTTGACCTTATTTACTATTTCTTCTGCCTTTTCAGCAGTTGTTATTTTTGTTTCGCCTGATGTTTCTTCAAACCATTTGCCTTTATAGCCTTTTTCAAAAGCCGCGATAACTTCCCAATAATCATCTGGTTTGAAAGCATTTATTTCCTTTTGCCGCTCAACTAATATAGCAAGCGTTGGGGTTTGGACACGGCCTATGCTAAGAAGGGCGTTATATTGTATTGTAAAAGCTCTGGAAGCGTTTATGCCCACAAGCCAATCTGCCTCGGAACGACATTTGGCAGAGAGGTAAAGATTGTTATATTCCTCCCCATCCTTCATAGCATTAAAGCCTTCTGTTATGGCCTCATCCGTCATGCTGGAAATCCACAGGCGTTTAAATGGCTTTTTGCTTTTAATTATATTATAAATATATCGAAAAATAAGCTCGCCCTCGCGACCGCTATCCGTCGCGCAAACAAACGAATCAACCTCTTTATCTTTCATCAGCTTTTTCAAAATAACAAGCTGGGCTTGAGTGTTTTTAATCGGTTTTAGCTTGATTTCCTCTGGTATAATGGGAAGTGTTTCATACCTCCATTTTTTAAAAGCAGGGTCATAATCCTCTGGGTCATATAGCGCAACAAGATGCCCCACTGCCCAGGATACTATATATTCATCGTTATATAAATACCCTTCCGCCTTTTTTGTGCATTTAAGCACCTTAGCGATATCCCTGCCAACGGAAGGTTTTTCCGCTATAACTAATATTTTCCCCAATTTGATGCTCCTTATTAGTAATTTTTCTTATGGATTTAAGTTTAATTCATATCCCTAATGAGATTGACATAAATTGTGAATAAGGTTAAAATATAGTAAACGGCCTAAAAAATGCCGGAAATCTCAAAGAAAACGGGTGGTGCATAAATGAACAGCTTTAAAATAATTTCTGATAGCTCGTGTGACCTTGATAAGCAATATCTGGAAAAGCATGATATAAGCCTTGTTCCATTCAAAGTTTCGTTTGACGGGAAAACATATTTCCGCGAAAACATTGATATAACCATAAACGAATTTTATACAACTCTGGAAAGAGAAAATGTTTATCCAAAAACGTCTTTGCCCTCGATTCAAGAATATATTGATGCTTTTAAACCATATTTGGAGCAGGGGCAAGATATACTCTGCTTTTGCCTTACCTCAAAGTTTAGCGGTTCTTATCAAAGCGCAGTTAATGCAAAGGCTATGCTTGATGAAGAACAATATTCCGGCAGACTAATAATAATCGATTCATACAACGTCACCATAGGCCAAGGCCTTATAATCCTCGAAGCGGCAAAAATGCGAGAAGCAGGTTATACAATGGATCAATGCGCCGAAGCTATAGAAAAACTAAAACATACTGTTAAAATAACGTTTACTGTAAACTCTTTGGAATATCTTAAAAAAGGTGGCAGAATCGGCGCTGTTTCTGCTCTTGCCGGGGCGCTTTTAAACATAAAACCGCTGGCTCAAATGGTTAACGGCGAGCTAAAGCCTCATTCAAAAATCCGCGGCAGGAACAAAGCCATAAACGAAGTCGTTAAAATATTTATGGGAGAAATCGGCAAAGATGTAGATAAATATGAATTCGCCATTTTAAACTCCCATTGCATGGAAGAAGCCAACGCTTTAAAGCAACAGTTAGAAAGCGAGCACGGCATTAAGATTACACTGCCAATAAGCAACGTAGGCGTTACTATCGGGTGCCACATCGGGCCAAGCGCTCTTGGCATAGCAGCAATAAGGCGGTTTGATACTGTATAATACCATGGGGAAGCTTTTTTTAAAAAAAGTTTCCCTTTATTTTTTAACAATCTTACGAAAAGTTGCTGATAAGAAACCCAGGAATAAAATATGAAATAACAAGCATTATAACCCCGGCGCAAGCAACCCCAAGGCATATAACAGGCAATGATTTCTTCACCGGCATATTTAACATAGATGCTATCAAAGACCCTGTCCAACCGCCTGTTCCCGGTAGCGGTATTGCAACGAATAAGAACAAACCCCAATAAAGCTTTTGCCTTACGGAATCGCTTTTTTTCATGGCCAACGATTCCAAGCAATCTATCAATCTAACTAAAATATTATGTTTTTTGCAGAAGTTAAAGATAGCTCTAATAAACAAAAGTATGAACGGCAACGGCAGAATATTCCCTATGATGCATATAATAAACGCCTGCCAAATCGGCACATGAAGAAACGACGCGGCAATCAAACCCAGCCTAAGCTCCAAAATCGGCAGCATTGAAATTATAAAAATGATGCCCTCCCTCGGTATGCCATAGGACTGCAAAAACGCTAAAACCTGTTCATACATAAACTATCCCCTTTTAATGTTTAATTTTTTAAGCCCGGAAGAATTTCTAATTATAACCGCCGCAAAAGCAGCAACCAAAAATACCACAAATAACGCGGCAAGGCCATAAATATACGAAACCCCACTGTTTAAAACAGCTGAAATATACATGCTAGAAGCAAAGCAGCCGGAAACATCCCCCATAGCTCGGCTTATCTCGTTTAAATCAAATATAACTCCACCAAAAAATATGTTTATTATTAAAACAAAAATAAATGCAGCATATATCAAATCGCTTTTATTGAGTAAATTGACAATAAATACGCCAAGCATACAAACAACAGCTGTATATGCGCAAAGTGCTGCGATTTCAATATCCGTCGCCATAATACCCGCGGGATACATTGCCTTGGCAACAAAAATTGCTCCAATGCCAAAAATCATATTTATAACAAACAACGATAAAAAAAACGAAAAATAGTATTTGCATAAGCCCAAAATCCCAAGCTTTGCAGCAAAGCCGTCTCTTTTCTCCTCAATAAATTTCGGAAGCATAAACATTATGGCAGTCAATATAAAAATCGCTATGACTCCATGTAAAACCCTTGCTGCAAGAATTTGAATCAAATCAAACTCTTCAGCTCCTTTTTTGAAACTGTCACTGGCTGTTACAAAATTTGTTTTTGCATCAAGATTATAATATTCAATGGTTTTTTCTTCTATAACCTTCATCGTTTCATTATAGTCAACCCCGAGGTTTTTTGCAAGCTCATTAGACGTTATCTGTGCGGAAAATGATTTTATAACGCTGGAATACACCATCTCGTTGACTACAGCGTCTGCCAAAGTCGCCGGAGATTTTATAAGCTGTATTATTCCGCTTATTTCCCCACGCTCAATCTTTTCTCCCAACCCGCCGTTTATAACATAAGCGCACTCCAAATCGCCTGTTTTTACTAATTCCTCTGCTATAGCAGCTTCATCAAAATCAAAACTTTGAAGCGCTATACCTTCGGCTTTTATTATGTTCTCATAAATGCTTTTTGCATATAAATCCGCCTTATCCCACACAACCCCAATACGGACAGAAATAACATCTGTTTTGCTGCCAAAAATGCAGGCACAGGCAAATATACATAAAGGCAAAATAGCCATAACAGCATAAAAAGCTTTGCAGCTGAAAATTCTTTTTATATTTATAAAAAATGCGCAGACAATAAATCTCAAGCTCTATCACCCGCCCTTCTGCGAGCAAAGGAAAATAGAATTACCGCCACTGCCAAAAATACAACAATAAATATGCCCAAGGCGATACAATTTTCCGCATATGCCTTCGAGCTCCTGCTAGCAGCATCCACAAGGGATTTCACAGCCCACGAATTAAATACAAACCCACTTATCGTTTTAAATAAAGGTGAAAAATAACCAGACGGCACAACACCTCCGGATAGGAACAGCGATGCAAATGAAAATATCGATACAAAAACCCCGGCGGAGAATACACTGCCAAAAGCCGCAGAAACTGCCACCGTAAAAGCAGAAACCGCCAGCATTATAAGCCCGCTAAATAAAAACACAATCCAACCAAACCCGATATCAATAGAAAACAACGTTCCAAACCCATATACTGCGCCGATAAACACAGCGTTTATAACGCATAATGCTGCAAAAACTGATAAAATAGTCCATACAGCTGTAGTAAAAGCACCTTTTTCCAGAGCATAAAGCTTTACGAGATTCTTTCCCCGCATATTGGCTTGTATGGCATCGATAAACAGCATCGAACATGCAAGCATTATAAAAATGTATCCCGCAAAGAAATAGTATTGAAATACATTGGCGTTATTAATAACAGAAACCCCATTAACATCAAACACGGATGAG
Source organism: uncultured Defluviitaleaceae bacterium (assembly GCA_964449985.1). GTDB lineage: Bacteria > Bacillota > Clostridia > Lachnospirales > WRAX01 > CAYVCG01. The sequence continues at coordinate 7,287 of CAYVCG010000042.1, read as the reverse complement.
CGCATAAGCAGCAGGTTTAAATATCTCAGATTTATCGCCCTATAAATATCTGTATAACGGCTAGCACCGTCAAAATCTCTTGCATAATCCAGCCCTGTGTATATACCAATCTGGCTAGCCATAAGCATCTGCTCAAACGCATCAGAAAAATATTTCACAAGCTGCGCTTTAAGCGGGGATGACATGTTATAAATAACGGAAAACGGCTCATTTTCGCCGTTTTTGACTTTCTCTGTAAAACCTTTTGGTATAGTGAAAACAGCTGTGGCATAACCGCTCTCAATCATTTGTGCGGCACTAACATCATCAGCATTTTCAAAAACAATTAAATCCTTATACTCTTCAAGGCCGCTCGCCATGCTGTAAAATACGCGCGATTCCATCGTTTTGTCATTATCAACGATCACGATAACAACAGGCTCAATCTTATGATAATATAAAAAATAACTGCCCAACAGCCCCGCTAACACAGTTAGCAGGGCTGTCAGGCAAATAAACACAAGGAATCGCTTCCACTTTAATAAAAATGTTTTAAGATTAAGTTTAAATATGAACATCAGAGTTACTCCTGCTCATTTTTTAATACATATAATCGCCTATTGTTTGATAAATCTCTTGGAAAATCGTTAGTACTTCTTCCATCTCGAAATCAAACAGGTTTTTGTTATTCAAATCAGAAATAGATATTTCAGAAGAATCAATCTCTTTTACGCTCATATTACCGCTAAGCGTTACCATATTTTGACCCATCCCATCAACAGAAACGCGTCCGTTGGATAAGCTGATTTCTTTATCAGTATTAACAAAATTGCCTGTAATACTCATAGCAACCTCGTCAGACATCATAGGGGTAAAAGCTAATTTAAGAGAAAAATTATCTTCTCCTGTTACTGACGGCTCCCAATTAATAGTATAACCCATTTTCAGAAGAGTTGCTCCGCCTGCCGCAACGCTGAACGAAATATCGTCATTAATACCGGCCTTGCTACTGTCTGAGTTGCGTTTAATATCAAATGAAACATTTTGTCCCGCAGCGGAAATCGTAAACTTTGCGTCTAAGCTATCAAGAGCTTCATTTTCGCCAAGAAAATCAACACACATACCTAAAGTAACAGTTTGAGGCTCATCAGACATGTCCGTTTCAACAGACACAGTAAGCTCACTAAACTCAATTCTTGCAATACGGTCATCCTTGCTTATATAAAAATCAATTGAATAATCATTAAAGCTAACAGCATCAAGACTTGCACTAGCAGTATCCATCAGCTCTCTAATATCCATTCCTGTTTGCTCGTATAAGTTTTCGCTATACATACCGCCTGTTGCATCATCAAGATAATCTACGTATTGTATAAGCATATCTGAGGTCGCAGCCATAAGATCATCAAGAAATACGCTCATGTCTTCGCCTTTTATGTTATACGTCATTTTATCGTATTTGGCTTGATTATCACCAATAGTCAAATCAACGCTTCCCGCATCAACAAGCTGGGATTTTTTTAACATGTCTGAAAATGCATTGCCAATATTGCTTGCATATTCATCAGCTTTTGGAAGGCCTGCAGCTTCTTTATCCGCCGGCAAGTCAGTAAACATAGCATCCAAAAATGTTATTAATTCTGTGCCAACCTCTTCAGGCAACTCTGTGAGCTGAGAAAACAAAGGTGAGTTATTCCAATCAGAAATAAGGGTTTGTGGGTTTACAGTTATATAATCATAATTTTTGATTAAAAACGGTACTTTTATACCCAAAACATCCTCTGAAGCATAAATCGAAATATTACTGTCATTTAACAGGGCAGACAAAACTCCAACAGCTTCATCCGAGCCAATCAAAGGCCCAATCTCTTGGATTAGAGAGGAAGCATCTGCAGATATGTCTAAAAGCATCTTCTTGAGTTGCTGATCATATTTCATTCCAAGACCTGCTTTAAGACCAACCAGCATATCTGCTTCGCTGCCAATAATATCGGCATTAATAGAATCTACGGCAAAATCAACATCAAATTGGACAGGCTTGCCTACAAAGCTATTAAAATCCATTAATGAACTAGCTGCATTATCTGATGTTTTAAATGTGTTTTCCATAGCAGTATTAAATCTATCTTGAGGTGAGGAAAACATTTTTGAAAAAGTAGATGCAAAAACAACACCAATACCTGCCAAAACAACCACTACTGCTAAAATAATAGCGATTTTACCTCCAGAGCTTTTCCTTTTGTTTGGAACCGGCGGTTGTGCGCCGAAAGGCTCGTCAAAAGGTGTGCTTCCTTGATTAGGCCTGGGTTGATTCATACCATTGTTATTATTGTATTCATCCATAACTTTAAAACTCTCCTTTAAAAAAATTTGGCTATATTAATTTTAATAATATACTACTTAAATCCTGCCCTAATTCAGCAATGTTTTGCGCAGGCAAACTGTTTTTAATAATCCCTCCGCTTATTATATAAACAACGTCGCTCAACCGCATGATTTCGTCAGAGCCATGACTTGTGTATATAATAGTTTTACCAATATTTTTCAATCTCGTCAAATATTCGATAAGCTCATTCTTATAATACAAATCAAGCCCCGTAAACGGCTCGTCAAGTATTATTAAGCTTGGGTCATTTACTAGTGCACAGCATATGGCAACGCGCCTTTTCATACCGCCCGATAAAGCCTTAATCCTTTTGTTATAAAACTCATTTAAATCAAGCAGTTTAACAAAATAAGAGCTGAAAACAGCTTTACTGCCTACTCCTGCGGCAGATGCCCAAAAATCAATATTATCTTTAACGGTTAAATCATCAAACAGATCATTGTCCTGCGTAACAAAGCCAATCTTTTTTCTTAACGACGAATCATTAAAAACGTTGGTTCCGTTAATAAAGACGCCGCCGGAACGTTTATCCGGCTTCAGGACGGATGCAATAATAGAAAGCAAGGTGGATTTGCCGGAGCCGTTTCTTCCAATAATCGAAACTACTTCTCCGTCATTTATTGTAAAGCTTATATTATCCAGAACCTTTTTCCCATTATATGTTTTTGAAATACTGTTTATTTCAATCAGAGCGCACCCTCCAATCTGTTTTGTCTTATATTACAACATATTTTTTAATACTTCAACTATTTTTAAACAAGTGTAAAATAGAATTATAAGCGTGATTATATGTCCAGGCTGTGAACAATGCCGAAAATCTGCCCTTGAGACTCAATCTTGGCTGCTGAGCCGATAGTGCATATGCCAGCACCCTTTAAAGCAGCCTCCAACATGCCGCCACAATCCCTTAAATCCTTTGCCTTTGCACCAAGTATATTCTGCCGTTCATTTTTTATCATATCAAAAGTTTTGCCGCATAAATGATTTCTAAGCGCAAGCTCTCCTTTTTCCTTTGGCAAAAGCGGCCTATCGACTGAATTTATCGTGCCCAAAATATACTTGCGCAGCTCATCGTCATTGGGCATTAAGCTTTGCACAAACTCAGATGTCTTTTTGTATACATCATACGTATTTGAAAGGTTCGGATCGCGATACGAGGAGAAGCGGAAAAACCCATTATCCGCTAATATCGCCTTAAAACCGTATGCACCTCCTTTTAAACGTATCTCATCCATAAAATACGAATTGCTTATGATGCTAGACAAAAGCCGTAAATACCCGGTATATTTATAACCCTTATCCCAATAACTTCCGCACATTGCATTGTACTGTATTCTTGCCGATGTGGCAAACGCCTCATTCCTAAGGCCTCCCTCTAAGGATACGCCAGATGTGGCGCAAACAGCATCGTTAAGGGCTCCGTTATAAAAGTCCTTTGCTCGTGATTTTATCGAATCAACACATCCGGCTTCGCATGTGAGATGAAGTGAGTAATTAGGTTTATTAAAAACAAGCCTGCATACCTCATATAAATCCGCAATCAATTTATCCACCTGCGCTTCAAAATCCTGCATCAAGGCACACAGTTTATCGTATAAACCAATGCCCAAAACCTCGTCCCCATACTTTGCGGCGCGCGATATATAGCTTTCCGCCCTATTCGCAGCCAGCATGTTCCCGGATGACAAAAACATATTCGCCATGCCGGATTTCATCTCTGCCAGCAATTTCCTCAACATATGTTTATCGTCAAAGATAGTTTCATTTATAACCTCTTTGGTTATATCAAACATAATATCTATATTTTTCGGGAGTATTTTTGTCTTAACAACCAATTTTGGCTTGAATGAATCAAAATCCAAAACCGATCTATTTTCTGAAAAATCAATGGAAAACCCGCCTAAATAATAATTTATATCGTTGCTTAACTGTGAAAAATCACGCTTTTTAGTTGACATTTTGCCGAGCAAATACGTTAATAATCCGACTGCATAAAGCTTATCCGCCGGAATCTTATCCGTGTCAAACAACATATTTGCGTATATGATGCCATTTGTTTCAAATCGGGAATAGGACAACTCATACCCAATCGAATTATCACTGCAAAAATCTATACTTTCCGATTCTTTTTTCACATCAGACAACTCTACAAACGGTATCTTTTTTAAATCCTCCGCTGAATCCTCTTTATTTAAATAAGCCTCAAACATAGCGGTAGCTTTTATGAGTTCATCCAACTGACCCTCTGAGAGCGATTGTTTAAACTTAGAAAGGTTTTCCTTTCTCTTTTCATCCGCAAGAGTGTTTAAATCCTTTTGCGCATATAGTTCGGAATAAACGCAGTGATTGTTATTAATCAAAAAGTCGTTTATTAATCCCTCAAAATATCTTCCTTGCATAACCTTAGTTCGAATATCATCTATAGTTTTAAGCCTGCGCAGCTTATCAAAAGGATCTCCGCCATAAAGCCAACTGGACATAGACATAATGTTGTATACAAGCCCTTTTGGTCGATAACCATAATCCTCTTCACGGTATAAAAACTCTGTCTTATTTAGACACGCGTCTATGAGCTTTTTATCTATGCCTTTGTCTGCAATATTTTTTAGGCATTGCAAAACCGCTTGTTTAAATTCATAAATATCTTTATCCGAATTTTTTGCAATAATAATAAAAACAGGCTGCAAAACATCCGAATCATATCCCCCAGTGATTTCCTGGCCAAAGCCGTTATCCAATAAATATTTTTTAAGCGGGGATGCTGGAGTTGAAAGAAGAATACTCCATAGCAATTTAAATGCATAGTATTTCTCATGATCGCTATAATCACCTACGACAAAGCTTGCAGACAAAATATTCTTGCCTTTGGTCTCGGCATTTTGCCCTACGGAATATGCCCCTCGGCAAATCTTTGGTTCGCTAAACCCGGCTTGCTTTTTAATAACAATTTCGTCCTTAAAATCATTTGCATTATGCTTGCATAAATATTCGTTAAGCAGTTCAAAACATTTTTCAATATCCATATTACCATAAAAATAAATATAGCTGTTGGCGGGATGATAGTACAGTTTATGTACTTCAATAAATTTTTCATAAGTCAGGTCTGGAATAAAATCAGGGTCGCCGCCAGAATCAAAGCCATAAGGCGTATCGGGAAATAGATTTCTATACGTCAGGTTATCTAGAACGCGCAAAGGGTTCGAATATGCTCCCTTCATCTCGTTATAAACAATACCGTTTATCGTAATAGGCGCATCCTTATCACTTACAGAATAATGCCATGCTTCACGAAGGAAGCTTTCTTTCTGATCATAAATCGTCGGGCAAAAAACAGCATCCAAATAAACTCCCATCAAGTTATAAAAATCCTTATCATTACAACTGCCTACCGGATACATCGTTTTATCGCCAAACGTCATCGCATTCAAAAACGTATATAAAGAACCTTTCACAAGCTCATTAAACGGTTCCTTCACAGGATATTTTTTAGAACCGGCAAGCACGCTATGCTCCATTATATGAAAAACCCCTGTATCGTCAAACGGCGGCGTCTTAAATGAAACCGAAAAAATTTTGTTTTCACCATCATTTTTCAAATGTATAATGCGCGCACCGCTTTTATGTCCGTATACAAACGCCTCTGATTGTAGCTCATCCACATATCTTTTATTAAGCATTTTATAGTTATTATTTTTCAAAGCTTAAAGCCCCCTTGTGACAATACTAATTATAATTTATAATATAATTCTGTATTAACTATTCTCGAATTAATATATTTCTCCCAATCATTTTCGTCACTTGTATTAGAATCAAGACAATCATTAAGCACTTCTTTATTAGCTCCAGTTAGTTTCATAATAACACTGTCATTTATTCTATTTTTTATTAACTGCGAAATTCCATATTTAATTATTGCAGTTACTGAGGTTTCTTCTATCGCCGTTTTCATATACGTAGGTATGCCTGATGAACTCGTAGCTCCTTCCCATTGCTTGCCATCGTTGTCACAAAATAGATATTGAGATTCGGGCCCAAACTGACTTCTCAAATCATAATACAGTGCAAACTGAATGGAAAGTCTCTTAGGCAATCGTATTACATAACCATTAATCCTAATACTACTCTCAGCCGCATTAAGGTCTTTAAATTCAATTTTCCTTGCTTCTCTATATGTAACGCCTGTTAATAACATTAGTTTCATACATAAACAAGCAGTACTCCTTCGGAAGCGAGTAATATTGTTATGTTGACTTTTTTTAATTCGTTTAATATCATTTTCTATAAATTTATCGCACCATCCAATAAGAGTTATTATCTTTCTATAATCTAATGCAGGCATAGCCTCTTTGGGTTGTAATAAAAGATTCGATAGAACGAATTCCGAAGTCTTTCTGCTATAAGAATCTTCTCTAGATGGTGGGTTAGCCAGTTCTTTTTCCAAGTTATCATTTGAATATTCGGAATTAGCCAGAACAAACTCGAACAATTGACCTATGGCTACAAAATACTTTTTTGCAGGCTCTTGCTTTTTTATTTGCCCTATATTAACATAATACTCCAAACTATCTATTATCAGTTCAGTTCTCATAGAATTAACTAATGCATCCTGGTGCTTAGGTAAGTTTAGTTCGTAGATATTCTGCATATAATTCATAAAATTCAGAACGTCATTCGAATAGTCTTCATGTTGTAAAATAAACTTGTCTTTTAAAGTTAAAAAGTCCACACACCCATCTCCAATCAAATTAAGCTTTTATTATAAAATATTCTAAACCGTTTTTACTTTAATGTCAATATTATAATAAAATAAAAAAGAGAGCAAAGATGCTCTCCTTAGAATTCGATATTTTACGGCTCCATTTGTTTTCCTAAAAAGCCCGCTGCCGTTTGGGCAAGCTTCTGCTCAACATCGCCCATCTTTT
>CAYVCG010000041.1:0-17974 GCA_964449985.1 uncultured Defluviitaleaceae bacterium | reverse complement strand
GTGCGGATGACAGGAATCGAACCTGCACTCTCATCGAACTAGATTCTAAGTCTAGCGCGTCTGCCAGTTCCGCCACATCCGCATAAGCACTATAAAAAACTTACCAAGCGCTAACAGGCATTATTGTACCACTTAATAATATATATGTCAAGCGCAAAACATCTGTTATTATTACTAATCATCAAATTTAACCGGAATGAAAACATCTATAGAAGTCCCAACACCTTCTTTGGACTGTATTTCTATCAGTGCTTTGTGATACTGAGCTATGTGTTTTACAATGGATAAGCCAAGACCGGTACCGCCTGTCTTTTTAGAACGGGATTTATCGACACGATAGAACCTTTCAAATATCCGGCCAAGATGCTTTTTCGGTATACCAATGCCTGTATCTTCTATACGGATTTTAACTTCACCGATTTCTTTATACACAAAAACGCTAACATTTCCGCCTAGTTTGTTATATTTAATAGCATTGTCAATAAGATTGAGCAGCATTTCATACATCATTCGCCTATTTGCAGTAATATCAACCCTATCCCCAGAAATCATAATACTAATAGATTTTGCATCTGCAATATGTTTAAGCCCATCAACAACCTCAAGGCATAAATCCATTAAGTCAAATTCTTCAAAAAGTTTTTGCTGGGTTTGCTCATCCAGTTCGGATAGCATAATAATATCTTCAATAAGGGCAATAAGTCTCGAAGCCTCAGATTTGATTTTATGAGCAAATCCTTTAACATCGCCCTCTTTTGCAATGCCGTTATCTATCATCTCTGATAATCCCAGTATAGTCGTAAGCGGTGTTTTTAGCTCATGCGAAACGTTTGCAGAAAACTCCTTTCGCATCTTTTCAACACTAAATCTCTCTGTTATATCCAAAAACAGCACGATTGTGCCATTAATCCTACCATTCTCCAATACAGGGCTAATAAAAACCTGAGTCATTCGATAATCAAGCTTTAGCACTGTTTCATACCGTCTACCGTCATAAGATGTTTTTATAGCATCCAAAATCTCAGCATTTCTTGTAAGCTCCAGCATATTCTTGCCGACAAAATCGTCATTGCTATCATCAAAAATATTAATGGCACTTCTGTTTGATGCCAAAATTGTTCCGCTTTTGTCAAGAAGTATAATCCCTTCATTCATATTTTTAATAATAATATTAATCGTGTTGGAACGATTTTCAATAGATGCGACCTGCTCTTTAATTTGCTCCCGCTGGCGGGTTATTGTTTTGTAAAAAGAGGCTAATTCATCGTAAATGAAATCTCCCTCATTTGTCAGATCAATCGTATTAATTGGTTTTATAATCTTGTTTGTAAGCCTTTTTGCAAGCGAATTGCAAAGAAAAAACACAGCGGCTATTACCATCAATATAAGCGGAATGGCCTGTTTAAAAGCTTTGTATATATTGTTATTAGTAACCCCAAGGCGAAGAATATTATTATCCGAAAGCTTTACAGCATAATAATATATTTCTTCTCCCAAAGAATTTGAATATCTAGTTGCCTCCCCAAACCCATAAATATATGCAGAATTTACCTCAGGAAAGTCCATATGGTTTTCAGAATTATTTGTTTCTGTATGGCTGTCAAAGATAATGGCACCGTCTTTTGATATAATGCTTATACGTTCATCTTTATTAATAGAGTTTAGAGCCAATATATAATCCATAGTTCTGTCAGAACTGCTTTGTTCAAAAAAAAGGCTCCGTTCAATGATAAGAGCCTTGTCTTTTATATTTTTTTTCATCTGCATATTAAAAAGATTATAAAAAACAGCCATCAATAATATAACAGTGCATAAAACACTAATTAATGATAAAAAAAACATGTTGGAACGAATTTTTCTTTTCATAAAACTCATTACTCTCCAATTTTATAGCCTACGCCTCTAATAGTTTTTATCAGATTCCCGCTTTCTCCCAATTTTTGACGCAGAGTTTTAATATGCATGTCCACGGTTCTGCTTTCTCCTTCAAAATCAAAACCCCATACTTCTTCCATTATCCTGTCCCGAGATAGCACAATTCCCTTATTTAAAAGCAGAAAATGCAATAATTCAAATTCTTTATATGTTAGCACAACATTTCTGTCATCAGTTTCGACGCTATGCTTTTTGACATCCATTTTTAGCGTTTTGAATGATAAAATACCTTTGTTTGATTCATTTTCGCTACGGCGCAAAACTGCCTTTATTCTCGAAACAAGCTCCAAAATAGAAAACGGCTTTGTTATGTAATCATCTGCGCCGGAGTCAAGCCCCTTAACCTTTGCATATTCGCTAGATTTAGCCGTAACCATAATAACAGGAAGCTTTTGAGTATCCTGTTGCAGACGCAGCTTTTTTAGGATAGAAATGCCATCCTCATCCGGCAGCATAATATCCAATAAAATGAGATCAGGTGTTCTTTTTTTTAGCTCAGCCCAAAAATCACGGCTGCTTTCAAAACCTACGGCTTCAAATTCATCAGAATTAAGAGCATAAAGAACAAGCTCCCTTATATTCTCATCGTCCTCAACAATAAATATCTTAAACATAATCCACCCTTATTTACATTATCTTATTGTCTTTATGCTTTCCTGTCAGAGAAAAAACAACCCATTCAGCAACGTTTGTCGCATGGTCCCCTATTCTTTCAAAATATTTTGCTATCATAATAAGGTCAATTGCTTCGTCGCCAGCATCATTGTTTGCTTTTATCATGTCTATCAATTCAGCCTTAACAATACTAAATAAACTATCAACCTCATCATCATAAGCGATAACATCTTGTGCAAGCTTAATATCTTTCTTAACAAACGCATCTATACTCTCTTTGACCATCTTCATTGTTGCAGCAGCCATTTGAGGGATGTGTTCCAGCTTTTTGATATAAGGCTTTTGAGCAAGAAGAATTGTTATTTCGGAAATATCCGCTGCCTGGTCTCCAATACGTTCCAAATCGGTTATCATTTTTAAAACAGATGAAACAAGGCGCAAATCACGAGCAACAGGTTGCTGCTGCAATAAAAGTTTTAGGCAAAGACTTTCGATTTCTGCTTCTTTTTCATCAATAACAGCGTCAAAACTAATGGCTTTCTGAGCAAGCTCAACGTCTTGGTTGACCAAGGCTTTCGTAGCAATTTCAATTGATTGCTCCACAACGCCGCCCATTTCAATAAGTGTGTTATTAAGCTGCTTTAATTGTTCGTCAAATTTACTTCTCATCAACCAAACCTCCCTGTTATATAGTCTTCGGTCTTTTGATTTTGTGGCATAGAAAAGACTTGATCAGTATCGCCATATTCAATAACTTCACCTAGAAGGAAAAAGGCTGTTTTATCGGAAATCCTTGTCGCTTGCTGCATATTATGAGTGACAATGATTATGCTATACTGTTCTTTTAATTCTAACACCAAATCTTCAATCTTTGAAGTAGAAATTGGATCAAGTGCGCTTGTTGGCTCATCCATTAAGACAACATCTGGAGAAACAGCCAAAGCCCTTGCAATACAAAGACGCTGTTGCTGACCGCCCGAAAGCCCAAGAGCCGATTTTTTCAGCCTATCCTTTAATTCTTCCCAAATCGCGGCATCCTTTAATGATTTTTCAACTATCTGATCCAGTTTGTATTTTGATTTTATGCCGTGGGTTCTTGGCCCGAATGCAATATTATCATAAACACTCATAGGAAACGGATTGGGCTTTTGAAACACCATACCAACACGTTTTCTTAATATATTTGGATCAATACTTGTATATATATTTTGATTTTCCAATAATATCTCTCCGGTTATTTTGCAACCCTCAACCAAATCGTTCATGCGGTTTAAGGTTTTAAGTAGGGTCGATTTACCACACCCAGACGGGCCGATAAACGCCGTAACCTTATTCTCTTCAATATTCATACTAATATTTTTTAATGCATGAAAGTCAGTATAATATAAATCAAGATTCTTTATTTCAAACTTATGCACTTTATCTACCCCCTGCCAGTTTCTTAGCCGCATATGCGGATAATGCGTTTATTCCGATAACAACAACGAGAAGAACAACAGCTGTTGCATAGGCCTGATTCGTATACAATCCCTCGCTTGATAAAGCATACATATGAATAGCGAGTGTTCTGCCCGAAGCGAATGCATTTTCAGGTATTTTTGCAACAGTACCGGCGGTGTAAATAAGCGCAGCTGTTTCACCAACAATCCTTCCGACAGCAAGTATAACACCTGCCAATATCCCAGGTATAGCCGAAGGCAAAACAACACGAAACACCGTTCTTAGCCTTCCTGCCCCAAGACCGAATGAGCCTTCACGATAAGTATCCGGAACTGCTTTTAAAGCTTCTTCCGTAGTCCTCATAATCAGGGGCAAAATCATTATCGAAAGAGTAAGGCTTCCTGCAAGTAAAGAATATCCCCATCCTAAATAAGTTACAAAGAATAATAAACCAAAAAGTCCATAAACAATAGATGGTATGCCAGAAAGTGTTTCCGCAGTTATTCTAACAAGACTTACGAATCTATTGCCTCTTTTTGCGTATTCAACAAGATAAACTGCTGTAAATATACCGAACGGCACAGCAACGAGCAAAGATAAAAACGTCATCATAATAGTCGTTATAACAGCAGGAAATAGTGAAACGTTTTCACTTGTATATGTCAAGGAAAATAGCGATGGTGTAATATAAGGCACGCCTTTAATAAGTATATAAGCTATTAAAAATAATAACACAGCGCTTGTTACAATAGCTGCTAATCTAACCAAAAGAAAAAGGGATGTATCTAATGCATTCTTTTTTAATATAATAGAGAAAATTTTCACTGAAAAAAATGCAATAACGCCTATGATAATAAAAACTAGTATTCCCAATTATTTACCACCTTTCTTTAGAACAGAAAATGAAAGGTTAATTATCAAAATAAATATAAAAAGAACAACGCCTGTAGCGATAAGTGCTTCTCTATGAAGTTCTGCGGCATAACCCATTTCCATAACGATATTGGCGGTAAGCGTTCTTATCCCTTGTAAAATCCCAACCGGCATTCTTGCCTGATTTCCGGCGACCATGATAACAGCCATAGTTTCTCCGATAGCCCGCCCTATTCCAAGCACAATCGCCGCTAAAATCCCTGATTTTGCAGCCGGCAAAACAACAAAGAAGACGCTTCGCTCATGGCTTGCACCAAGAGCGAGCGCTCCTTCATAATAGCTTTCAGGAACAGCGCGTATTGCGCTTTCAGAAATTCCAATAACAGTTGGTAAAATCATAATGCCGAGTAGAATAGCAGCAGTTAATATACTTGTACCTCTCCCGCCGAACACTATCCTAACAAACGGAACTATAGCGACGATACCGAAAAACCCATAAACAACGGAAGGTATCCCTGCTAAGAGTTCTATGGCTGGCTTCAAATATGTATATATCTTTTTTGAGCACATTCTAGCCATATATACAGCCGTCAAAATCCCAATAGGCACACCTATAGCGATAGCAAGCGCGGTAACATAAAGGCTTCCTAAAATCATCGGAAAGATTCCGAACAGAGGAGGAATGTCGCTAGGCGACCATTCCTGCCCCAAAAGAAAGTCTCCAATCCCGATTTTCAGTATAGCTGGAAGACCGTTTGCAAACAAAAACACACATATAAGAAAAACAGCCAGAATCGATGCAAGAGCTGAGATAAAAAACAAAATCTGCATAAAGATTTCTAAAAATTTTCTCATCGAATTTCACCTACTATTTTATTATATCTTTCCAAGCATTAACCTCGCCGGTAAAAATCATTCTAACATCTTCGCTGGATAAACCTTTTATTTCATTTTTATTATTAACGATAACAGCGATGCCGTCAAGAGCAATCGGTATTTGAGTCAACTGTTCTTTTTCGCTATCCTTTAATTCGCGGCTTGCCATACCAATATCACAAGTGCCGTCAATTGTGCCTGTCATTCCTGTTGTGCTATCACTAACTTGAATTTCAATGGTTGCAGATGGATTTACTTGTATATACGCTTCTTTTAATTTTTCCATTACAGGATTAACGGAAGATGAGCCTGCCACGACAATCTTACCGGCTGGTTTGTCACCCTCATAAGGCGATGCATTGTCATCTATAGAAATATAACTCTTTGCAACAATAGCCTGGCCGTCAGCTGACAGAATATAATTTATAAAGTCATTAGCAACATCTGAAACCTCACCTTTTATAGCGATGTTAAACGGTCTTGATATTTTATATGTGCCATTTTTAACGTTTTCAGAGGTTGCATTTACACCGTCGATATCTAAAGCTTTAACTGTATCGTTTAAAGAGCCTAAAGAAACATAACCGATAGAAAATTCGTCACCGGAAACATTTAACAACATTAAGTCTGTCTTGCCAACGACAGTCGCCTCTTTGGTTGTCATATCTTTTTTATTTCCCGCATCGTCTTTAACTTCGACCTTGAAAAGTTCAATAAACGCACCTCTCGTACCAGAACCGTCTTCCCTTGATATGACATTAATGTTCATGTCTTTGTTAAAGCCTGTTGTTTGCGAATCAGCGCAAGCTGTAAATAAGAATACAGATGCAAGTAATATAAATGGAATAAATTTTTTCATTATAGATCCTCCTATGCTTCAATTTATATATAAATACTAATAGATCTATGTAAAATATGAGAAATGCATATGTAAAATCTATGTAAAATAAATTATCCCATTTTAAAAAATTTATACGCCTGCAACATGCTTTAGCATATACGCAGACGTATAATCATCCTACGCTCTTAATTGAGCACCTAATTTTTCTTCAAGATTCTTAATGATTTTATTCATAGCAGTGGTAACTTCTTCATCAACGAGAGTTCTATCTTCTGCGCGGAACGATATGCTATAAGCAACAGACTTATATCCTTTTTGCATATGCTCTCCTTTGTAAACGTCAAACAGCTTAACGCTTTCGAGTTGTTTTCCGGCTTTTTCTTTTATAACAGTTTCTATTTCTTTAACCATAATTTCGTCTTTAACAACCATCGAAATATCCCTCTTTATTGCAGGGAACTTCGGAACTGGTTTATAGACTGAAAACAAATCGGCATTCTTAATCAATGCATCAACAATCAGGCATGCAATATAAGCCTTTGTGCCTATCTCATAATTATCCAAAACTTCTGGATGAACCTCACCCGCATAACCTATCCATTCTCCGTTTAAGAATATATCTGCCGTTCTTTTCGGATGCATAAACGGAAGATTATCTGCAATTGTGTAATCCGTTTTTCCTCCAAAGCCCAAAGTCTCGTCCAACGATTCCAAAATGCCCTTTAAATCATAAAAATCCTTTTTGCCATAAAGCCCTATTGTGAGAAGTTGTGTTTCCTCTGGCAATTCTGTCATAGGAGTTTGCTTTGGTGCATAAACCTTTGCTATTTCAAACAGCATGGCTTCTTCATTTCTCTTGTTATAGTTTGTTGATAAAGATTGCAACATAGAATTTAACATAGTCGTTCTCATAACGCTAAAATCTTCTCCAAGAGGATTTGTTATTTTAACAGCATTACGCAGGAATGAATCTTCCGGCATCAAAAGCTTATCAAATGCTTTCGGGCTTTCAAAAGCATAGCTTAATGTTTCGCAAAGACCTTGTGCAACAAGCGTATTCTTTATTAAATCTTCCAACAGCTGCTCTCTTGTTTTCTTGCCGGCGGTAGGCGTTCCAGAAGCAAGAGTCGCTTTAATATTGTTATATCCATAAATACGCGCTATTTCCTCGGCGATATCTGCTTCCCGCTCAATATCCGAGCGGAATGTGGGTATTATAGCTTCTCCGTTGTTTGATGTGATAAAAAGCCGATTTAAAATCTGTTCCATTTCTTCCTTAGAAATATCCGTACCGAGCAGCTTATTAACGTTTTCATATGAATACTTCACGGTTTTGATTTCTCTTTTATTTGGATAGCAATCCACAACGCCTTTAACGACTTCACCATATCCTAATTCCTCAACAAGCTGTACTGCTCTGTTTACTGCTTCTAAAGCAAGATTCGGATCAAGTCCCTTTTCGAACTTTGATGAAGAATCGGTTCTTAAACCAAGTTTCTTGCTCGTTTTTCTTATGCTTGTGCCGTCAAAGTTTGCTGATTCGAACAAAATAGCGGAAGCCTCGCCTGTTACTTTCGAGTTTTCTCCGCCCATAACGCCTGCAACAGCCACAGCTTTATTCTCGTCTGCGATAACAAGCATAGAGCTATCAAGCATTCTTTCCTCTCCGTCTAGAGTAATAAATTTTTCGCCGTCGTTTGCATTGCGAACAATGATTTTGCGTCCATCAATATTGTCAATATCAAAAGCATGCATTGGCTGGCCAAATTCCAACATAACATAGTTTGTTATATCAACGATATTGTTTATCGGGCGTATACCAGATGCCGTAAGCCTATGGCGCAACCATTGCGGCGATGGCTCAATACGCACGTTTTTAACAACTCTCGCAATATATCGTGGGCAAAGCTGAGGATTTTTTATTTCCACGGAAATCAGTTCGTTTATATTGCCTTGGGCTGTTTCTTTAACGTTTATTTCAGGGTATTTAAAAGGCTTGTTATATGTTGCAGCCGCTTCACGCGCTATGCCCAAAACAGAGAAGCAATCAGCGCGATTGGATGTTATCTCATATTCAACAACATCATCTGCAAGCTCAAGAATTGGCTTCACATCTGCCCCAAGGGGTTGTTCGCTTTGGAATACGTAAATTCCATCCTCGCAGGCTTCTGGGTAGTCATGAGTTGTATAACCAAGCTCCATTATTGAGCAAAGCATACCTTCCGATGCTTCCCCTCTAAGCTTGCCTTTTTTTATTTTAAGATCGTTAACTAGCGTTGCGCCGTCTAAAGCCACAGGGACATAATCCCCGGCCTTTAGGTTTTGGGAGCCCGTAACAATTTGTATGAACTCAGGCTTTCCTATATCAATTTTGGTGATAAGCAGCTTGTCCGCATCGGGATGTTTTGTAATCTCGCAAACCTTACCAACAACAACATTGGAGATTTCAGCCCCAAAGCTTTCCACTGCTTCTACTTTAGAACCGCTCATAGTTATATCTTCAACAAAATCCTTTATATCACAATCTATATCAACATATGCCCTAAGCCAAGACATAGGTACTTTCATATTTTACAACCCCTTTCTAAAATTGTTTAAGGAACTTGACGTCATTTTCAAATAACAAACGCATATCCGTTATGTTATACCGCTGCATAGCAATACGCTCCAAGCCCATTCCAAATGCAAAACCGGAATAGACGCTAGGATCAATACCAGACATTTCCAAAACCCTCGGATGAACCATACCGCAGCCCAAAACCTCTATCCAGCCGCTATCCTTACAAACGCGGCAACCCTTTCCGCCGCAAACAAAGCAAGTAACATCCATTTCTGCGCTGGGTTCGGTAAATGGGAAGTAATGCGGTCTAAAACGCACAGACGTTCTTTCTCCAAACAATTCCTTTGCAAAAACACCCAATACGCCTTTTAAGTCACCAAAAGTAACACCTTTGTCAATAACAAGCCCTTCTAACTGATGGAAAACAGGCGAGTGAGTAGCATCAACCTCATCGGAACGGAAAACCGTACCGGGGGCTATCATACGAATCGGAAGCTTGCCTCTTTCCATAGTGCGCACCTGTACAGGTGAAGTTGCTGTTCTTAAAGGGAAGCCGCCTTCAACATAAAACGTATCCTGTTCATCCTTAGCTGGATGGTTATCAGGGATGTTTAAAGCCTCAAAGTTATAATAAAGGGTTTCAACATCAGGCCCTTCCACTATTTCATAACCCATGCCGATAAATATTTGTTTAACCTCGTCAATGACCGTTGTCATTGGATGCTTATGACCCAGTTCTTTTTTTCTGCCCGGCATAGAAATATCTATTGATTCCTCAGCCATTTTCTGCTCTTGCTCTTTTTTAGACAGCAGTTTTTTCGTTTCCTCTATTTTCGTTTCAATAAACTGGCGGACTTCATTTCCAAGCTGGCCGATAATCGGGCGTTCTTCAGACGATAATGAGCCCATCCCTTTTAAAATTTGGGTCAACTCACCTTTTTTTCCAAGAAAATAAACCCTTAAATCATCCAATTCCTTTAGGATATTGACCTGCGCAAGCTTATTTTGTGCATCGATTTTTATTTGTTGCAGCTTTTCCTTCATCAATTAAACCCCTTTCAAAATATGGCATAAAAATACTTCATGATAAGAATAGAAAAAGCCCTCGTCCTTAAAAAGGGACGAAGGCATTGTTTTTCCGCGGTACCACCCTTAATTCCTACATTAAAAAATAATACAGGCTCTTAAGATAAGCTTAACGCGCTTAAAACGTGCTTAACTAGTCGTAATTAAATACTTTCAAAAAGCAAACTCCAGCGTGAACTTCAATAAAAAACCTGCAATAGAACGCTTTCAGCCGATGGCGCTCATTCTCTTTTGCTAAAAAAATAGCTTTTATTGCGTAATTTATCTACTCTCGCTATCATAGTTTTATTAAATATATATTTTTGAACAGTATATCACAATCAAAGTTAAAGTCAAGCAAAAAATTTTACTTCAAGTATAATATTTTCGGATGTTATTGTTGTATAAGTCTCTGAGCTAATTTAGAATCCTCAGACAGGATTATTGTTTTGTCGCCCTTCATTGTCTTTTTCAAAGCATCCAAACCTCTTATAAACTCATAAAAGTCTGCCCGCTCAACGCTGTTATAAGCCGTTGATAATATCTTCATATATTCGCGTTCGCCTTCGGCTTTTAACTGTTCGGAATCTGCTTTTGCCTTTGAAACGATGATTTCTTTTTCTTTATCAGCAGTGTTGCGGATTTTGTTGGCTTCTTCCTGACCTTCGGCCATGTATGTGGCAACAATTTGGTTTCTTTCAGAAATCATTCTGTCATAAACAGCACTCTTATTCGATGAAGGAAGATCAAACTTTTTAATCTGAACGTCTACAAGCTGTATGCCATAATCTGTTAATGATACTTTAGAATTATCCAGTATTGCAACGTTTATGCTATTATTCGTCCTTGATTCAATAATATCTATTTGGTTAAGTGCGCCTATTGTCGTTTTAAGGCTTCCGTATATTGTCGCCTCCAGCCTTCTTTCTATCTCGCTTATATTACCGGCTGTCTGCAAAAACTTTAACGGCTCAGTTATTCTCCATACTGCATACGTATCGACTATCATGCTCTTTTTGTCCTTTGTCAATACGTCTGAAGGGGATACATCATAAAACGCTAATTTTTTTGTGAGAGAGCTTTTACTGTCTATAAACGGAATTTTTATACCAAGACCAGAAGTATCTCTATAATCCACAACCTTGTCAAAACGCTTTATTATGGCAAACTCACCTTCATTAACAAAATAAACGCTGTTAAATATCCCTATTATAACAATGATAGCAAGAACTATTTTAATGATTAACCCACGAACTTTTTTAGTTTCCATAAAATATCACCCCTTATCTATTAATGTCAAGCATTTTCAAAACGCCATTGTCACCACTGTCTATATAAACTTTTAATGAAGGGAGTATTTCCTCCATCACTTCGTAATACATTCTGGATTTTGTTATACCTGTATTGTTGATATATTCAGCAAACATCTCGTTAAAACGGGAAACCTGGCCTTTTGCTTCATTAATGCGGGATTCTTTTGTTGCTTCGGCGCTTTTAATTATTCTATCTGCTTCTGCTCTAGCCCCTGGGATATTTTCATTGTAATATTTATTTGCTTCGTTAAGCATTGTGTCTTTCTTTTGCTTTGCATCTTCAACAGCTTTGAATGCCAGTTTTACTTCTTCATTTGGCGGCTCTGCATCTTGAATCAATACATTAGTAACAAGTATTCCTATGTCGTACCCGTCTAAAACATTGTTTATTAATTCCTTAATCTTTCCTTGTATTTCGGATTTTCCGTCTGTTAAAACGCTATCAACGCTATAATTACTTACAATATCCCTTGCGCTGCTTTGAACGATATTTTGTAAAACAGTTACAGGTTCTTCAACAGCGTAAACCACCTGAACAGGATTAGTAACGCGCCATTCGACATAAAAATCAACCGAAACCATATTGAAGTCATTCGTTATCATAACGCTTTCGTCCATATTCTCGGCCAAATTTTCGACTGCAGCTTGCTCTTGCTGCGACTTATATCCTATTTCCATTCCTTTTGTAGTCATATCAACCATAACTACTTCTTGTATGAACGGAATTTTAAAATGCAGGCCCGCCTGCTTAACATCCGTAAATTTTCCTGCTGTTAAAACGACTGCATTTTTTTGCTCACTAACGGTATACCAAGAATTCATAAAGAGTATTACGGCTAGTATAATGACAATAGCAAGCAAACTTAGTTTTAAAACCCTTTTGAAAGTTTTTTTAAAATCGTGAGTGGAATCACCAAAAAAAGAATCCATTTCTTTTACCTCCTAAGTAATAATATACACTTCTAATAGTATATGCTTATTTATTTCGCCTATTAACCGTCTGTCAAAGTTCCATCGCCGGAAATAGGTATTATATCGCCCAAATACTTGGGTTTTCGCTTTAAAACATCTGTATCAATGAATGCTTTTATCTTTGCAAACGATTCCCGCATCTGTAAATAGTCCATATTATAAACCGTCTTATCCTCTGATGGATATCCGTATGCTTCGACGCCAATGCTTCTTGCAATATATAAAGCCCTGTTCATATGAAAAGACTGGGTAGAAACGAGCAGTTTATTTATACCAAAAATCTCCTTTGCGCGATACATGCTATCATATGTATTAAACCCTGCGTGATCCATAAAAATATCAGAGCTCGGAACACCTTTTTTAAGCAAATAATTCTTCATAGCATTAACCTCGTCATAGTTTTGAGTTCCATGATCTCCGCTGACAAGGATTTTTTTGGCCTTTCCCTGGACATACAACTCATACCCATGCTCAAGCCTGTCCTTTAAAATAGGAGAAGGTAGCCCGTTTTTATTAACAAAAGCACCCAACACGATAACGGCATCAGCCTTTGGAGCAGTTTGCGCGTTAATTATATAGCTTTCTGCAGATTTGTCAACATATATGATTACGGCAAATAACAATGCAATAATTAAAACAAAAGCGCCGCCGCAAATTACAGCAAATTTTATTGCGCTTTTTTTTAATCTATTCCCGTTCATAAGTTTTATCACCTTTCAAAAGTATTAAACACAAAAAAATATAAGTAATATGCGAAATATAACGATATTTATGCATAGGATTGTCGTGATATATATAATAATATACGTAGATGCCGAATTCAAGTTTGTTTCACAAAAAAAGTTTATATCGTTAAGGAGGTTTTCGTTATGCCAATTTCCGCCGCATATATCGTACCACACCCTCCCCTTATTGTACCTGATGTAGGCAAAGGGCAGGAAGCATTAATTCAAAAAACAATTGATTCTTATCATGCAATAGCCAAGCAAATCGCAGAACTAAAGCCACAAACAATTGTTTTAATATCTCCGCATTCTGTGTCTTATGCTGATTATTTTCATATTGCGCCGGGAAATGAAACCACTGGAGACCTCACTAAGTTTAGAGGAAACGCATCTATTAAAGTTACCTATGATGCCGCTATCGTTTCCGAGATAGCGCGACTAGCTGATGAATCGGACTTCCCCGCGGGATATTTGGGAGAAAAGGAAAAAACTCTGGATCATGCGTCATTTATCCCGCTTTATTTTGTAAACCAATATTACAACGACTATAAGCTTGTGCGATGTTCTATATCAGGATTGCCTAGAGCAGAGCATTATAAATTTGGGATGCTAATAAAAGAGGCATTGGATACCTTGGATCGTAACTGTGTTGTCATTGCTAGCGGAGATCTCTCTCACAAACTAACAGAAGATGGACCGTACGGCTTCGCTCCAGAAGGCTCGGAGCTTGACAAAAAACTTCTTGAAATTATGCGTTCGGGTAATTTTTTTGAGTTCTTTTGGCTTGATCCGGTGATGTGTGAACGCGGAGGTGAATGCGGGCTGTCTCCGTTTGTTGTTATGTCAGGCATTCTTGATAAAATAGCTGTTTCCGCCGATCTAATGTCTTATGAAGGCCCTTTTGGCGTTGGATATGCCGTGTGCTCCTTTAAGACTATAGGTGACGACCAAAGCCGAGACTTTCTGGAGCAATACAACAATAAAAAACATTCGGATATTGAAGCAATGCGAAAGGAAGAAGATAGTTATGTTCGGCTTGCAAGAATAACGTTGGAAAGTTATATTACAACAGGAGATTTGCCCGTATTACCAAATGACTTGCCTCAGGAGCTTTTATTTAATAGAGCAGGCGTATTTGTGTCAATAAAAAAAGACGGCCAGCTTCGCGGATGCATAGGAACGATAGAACCAACTCAACAGAGTATTGCTGCGGAAATAATGAATAATGCCATTTCATCAGGCACAAAGGACAACAGGTTTTGGCCTGTTGAAGCAAAAGAATTAGATTCGCTTGTTTATAGTGTTGACGTGCTGTCAGAGGCTTTCCCTGTAGCCGATAAAACAACGCTTGATCCCAAGCGCTACGGAGTTATAGTAACCCTTGGCGCAAGGCGTGGATTGCTTCTGCCGAATCTTGACGGTGTTGATACCGTTGATGAGCAAATAGCAATAGCTTGCAAAAAAGCCGGTATAAGCATAAACGAACCGTATAATCTGGAAGCTTTTGAGGTGGTGAGGCATAAATGAGAGAGGCCGATTTTTATGAGAAGCTGGAGAATAATCGAGTGCATTGTATGCTCTGCCCCCATGATTGCAAAATAGCAGATGGGAAAAAAGGTGTTTGCAGAGTGCGGCGCAACGATGAAGGAACGCTTATAGCAGAAAGTTACGGAAGAATAACATCAATGGCTATAGACCCTATAGAAAAGAAGCCCTTGTATCATTTCCATCCGGGTGCTAAAATATTATCCATCGGGAGCTTTGGTTGTAATTTTTCCTGCGGTTTTTGCCAAAACCATGAAATATCTATGAACGATGCACCGTATGACTATTTTTCTCCGCATGAAATTGCCGCTGCATCAGAACGGCTTGAAGAAGAAGGCAATATTGGCATTGCATATACGTATAATGAGCCGCTTATCGGATGGGAGTTTATTTATGATTGTGCAAAGCTTGTTGCTGCTCAGAAGCAAAAAAATGTTATAGTCAGCAACGGTTTTATTTGTGAAGAGCCATTAAAAAAGCTGCTTCCGTTTATTCATGCCATGAATATTGACCTTAAAAGCTTTAATCAGACTTTTTATAAAAAAATAGCCGGCTGTCTGGACGACGTGCTTAGAACAATTGAAATTGCTGTGGATTTTTGCCACGTAGAGGTTACGACGCTTGTTATTCCGGGTGAAAATGATTCTGAGGAAGAGATTGAATCTCTTGCAAAAACCCTTTCAGGTATAGATAAGGACATAGTTTTTCATTTAAGCAGATTCTTCCCGGCTTATAAATACCAAGACGTCAGTGCTACGCCTATAGAAACTGTATATCGTCTGGCGGAAATATCAAAAAGACATTTAAATCATGTTTACACTGGAAATTGCTGATAAATCTAAGGAGATGAGAAACTTGCAAATAATTGACATATATAATGAGCTTTTTGCTCGTTATGGCAATATGAGCTGGTGGCCTGCAAAAACGCGATTTGAGGTTATCGTCGGAGCAGTTTTAACGCAAAACACAGCATGGAGCAATGTAAAAAAAGCTATAGAAAACTTTGGAGGGGATCTATCTCCCCAATACATAGAGAATATAGATATCGAAAAGCTCAAAGAAATTATAAAGCCCAGCGGTTTTTTTAATCAAAAGTCGATCTATCTAAAAGCTGTGACCGAATGGTTTAAAAAATATGATTATTCGGTTGAAGCAGTTACAAAACATCCTTTAGGACAGATAAGGCAAGAACTGTTAAAAACAAAAGGAATCGGTTTTGAAACAGCTGATTCCATTCTTCTCTATGCGTTTGAATATCCATCATTTGTTGTTGATGCATACACAAAAAGGCTTCTTGAACGCCTTGGGTTTGATATTAAACTTGATTATGCTTCTATAAAGTCTTTTTTTGAAAAGCAATTGCCAGCAGATGTATTTTTATATAACAATTTTCATGCGCTTATTGTAGCCAATGCCAAGGAACATTGCAGAAAAAAGCCCGAATGCAAGGATTGCCCTTTGGGTGATGTATGTAGCTTCGCGAAAGCAAAGAATCGTGAAAGTCTTCAATAAGCAAAATTTAAGGACATTCACGATTCTTTTGTTATATTTACTATATGGCTATCTGCATCGTTCTTCATCAATTAGTTTGCAAACCATTTCCGCTATTTCTCCGACTAGTTTTTCACACATATATCCTTCTTTGCGTTCTTTTTTCAAATCGCAGCAATCCATTGATCTATGCTTATCCGTAAAGCTGCTTAATAGCTTCATTCTAAGTTTTTTTGTTGTCGTATCATCAAAAAACAGTCCGAATACCATAATCCCGGCAATCAAAACGCTACACATACCGCCGATGCCAAAGCCTGTGTTTACTCCGTTGCACATTTCTAAAGAATTTTTGGGGATAGATATTTTATAATACGCTTCAGCAGCCTTTAAAATACATTGTGAGCAGTTGTAGCCATGGCTGTAGTAATACAAAGCTTCCTTCCGCATAAATACACCCCCTCCTTTCGGATAAAATATAAAATGGAGAAGCTCAGTTGCCTCCTAATTAATATTTTATAAGCTAGGCCAAAAGGTGTTACAATATTTTTAACATACTAACTGCCGAATCTCGTATATAAAAAGTAAAAAGCCCTGAAATAAACAGGGCTTAATCAAAAACATATTTTATTTAGCGTTTGGTTCTCTAATGCCTTCAACCGCTTCTTTTCTAACGGGAACTCTAATTCCTCTGTTATCGCCGAATTCCAAAACAAAGACATCAGTTCCAATATCGGCTATTTTGCCATAAAAACCTGACGATGTGAGAACGCTATCGCCAACTTTAAGGCTGTTGCGCATAGCGTCTTTTGCTTTTTGCTGCTTTCTTGGCTGCCAGAACATAAATATGAATATTACAGCAATAAAGCCTATCCAAATAACGGCGTTTGCGATAAGGCCGGTTGTTTCTGCGCCGGGATCAGGAGGAGGAGCTTGGGCTGCAGCATTTGTAACCACTTCTGTTGCATTAGTAACTGCTTCCGTAACGTCACTGCCTGTAATCACATCCAACAAAGAAACAAATTGAGCTGTTAAACTTGCAAAAATCATTAAAACATCTCCAATTCTTGAAAATAGTTATTTCAGAAATAATAACCATTATATAAGAATAAATAGGCTTAGTCAACTTATAATTTTGTTTTTTCACATCTTTGTGTGAATTGATTTACTTTTTCAAACAGCCTTTTTGCGACATTTTGTGGGTTATCGCTTTTCATAATTGCAGAAACGACAGCAATTCCATCAATCGGAATTTCTGATAAAACATCCAGATTGCCCTCATTTAAGCCACCAATAGCGATAACCGGTATGTCAACAGCATTGCATATATTGTTTAACGTAGAAACCTTTGTTATAACGGTTTTAACCTTTGTTGTCGTGGGATAAATAGCCCCAACGCCCAGATAATCAGCACCTTCGCCCACAGCCATAAGTGCTTGTTCCACAGTCTTTGTTGTTGCTCCAACGATTTTATAATCACCAAGCAGCTTTCTTGCATAACAAACAGGAATATCGCTCTGACCCACATGCACCCCCGCAGCATCAATAGCCATGGCTATATCAACCCTATCGTCTATTATAAGGGGTATACTGTAACTATCCGTTATAGCTTTTACCTTCTGCGCAAGCTGAACGTATTCAAGGCCGGTTTTTTCTTTTTCCCTAAGCTGTACAAGCGTTACGCCACCTTCGCAAGCCTGTTTTATGATTGTCAAAAACTGTTCTT
>CAYVCG010000040.1:0-18785 GCA_964449985.1 uncultured Defluviitaleaceae bacterium | reverse complement strand
CTTCCACAATTTACAAATCCTCAAAACAGTATATTTGACTGACAAGTAACCAGAATTAATATAAGGTGATAAACTTGACTTGGAGGATGTGGCTTGAGGAGTATGGAAAAATTATTAAGCAGGCTTTTTGCTTTTATGACTATAGCAGCGTTAACGGTTGGTAATCTCATATGGGGTAGCGCTGTGGTGGTTTCAGCATATGAGCCAGTTAACCAAAACGTTGTTGACCAAATTGTAGTTCAGCCATTGGAGGAACACTCCCAAGACGGTAAGGTTGCCTACCATAAATATATAGAGCAGATGGACACTGATAAATTTAAAATAACCCTAGACTTAATAAGCCAAGATATGATTGAAAAGGTTGAGGGCATCGGTGCGACTGTTGTTTTAGTGCTGGATATTTCGGGGAGCATGGGGCGGCCTGACTCTGAAGGCATGACCTCCTTATACCATGCGTCCGAGGCAGTAACCAAGTTTGCAGAGGAGTTTTTAAACGGCTCTAATACCAACAACCTACTTGGTCTTGTTACCTATGATGACTGGAGTTTTGACGCAATCAAAGATTTACCAGAAGCAGGCGGCAATTCCTTAACAAATGACATTGATCTATATAAACTGGCTATAGACAACCTCGAAGCGTTTGACAGGCAGACAAATATTCAGGCGGGACTGGTTAAAGCGAGAAACATTTTGGAGGCTGATACATCAGGAAATCCTCAATACATTATATTATTTAGCGATGGTTCGCCAAGCCATTCCTTTATGGCTCAGGAAGCGGAGCCTATAGGAAATACTGTTATTACAAAGCACGAGGGAGGCGGCTTTTCTTTTGATATGCCCTTTAAGCTAAAGAACTTTTTGTATAATGTGTTTGCACCTAGTATGTATACTATAGGGCCTTATTCAATTAAACTTCATTACTTTGCAACAATATCTGAGGCCATTATTGCCAAGGAACAAAATGATATAGATGTTTACAGCATATTTTTTCATAATAAAACCCTTTCTGACGTTGAATATCATCAGGGTGTGTTTACTATGACTAATGTTGCTACAGGAGCCCAATATCACGAAATAAATGACGTAACAGGCCTTGCGGATTTATTTTACGAGCTGGAGCAGTCTATTATTAAAAAGTCAAAGCTGTGGCATATTTCAGACCCTATGGGGCAGTTTATTGACTTTAAAGAATTTGACGGCTATGGATCTGGAACTGCCCCTCCGGGTGCAGAATATGATAACGTAACAAAAACGCTTAATTGGAACTTGCTGGATCCGTCTATAGTGCCACAGTCTATGGGCAACAATAAATACAAGTATAGCCTATCCTATATTATTGAGCTGGATTCTCATAACCTGCATATTGAAAATGGAAAGGCTTATCCCACCAATGGTACTACAACGCTGAATTATTTTTTAGGTACTGATATTAATACAGGTGAGAAAAAGCAGGTAGAGTTTTCGGTGCCGTTAATACGCACCTCATCGGATAGTACAAACTATTTAAACGTGTATCCTATGGATATGATTGCTTATCAAGGAGGAAATTCACTTTCCGGTAACAGTTTTCCAAGACCATACTTTACAATACAGCGGGGCGACGGAACAAAGCTTACAACTGAGGAGCTACAGGAGCTTATATTTTATATGGATGATGTGCAGCATATCCCGGGCGACAATGAATATTTTATTTATGAATACCCGTTTAGATGCTATTATAAAAATACGGCTACAGGTAAAATTCATAACGACCCATCAGGGGTTATAATGCCAGACGATGTTGGTTTTTATAACATTATAGTTACAACAAAGGACGTTAACGGACATAACTATAAAATTTGGGCGTTGGACAAGGATAATAATACAATCTATGATTTTAGATTTAGTCAGAACGCGCGTCTTGAGGTAAGGCCACAAAGCCCTGCAGCCCCCACGTTGTTCACACTCCTTCAAGCCGGTACACCCAAGGCAAACTTTAAGGCTCAGGCTCCCACTGCTTTTATAGGTGACGTTTCGGCCTTTGTTAACTCTGCGGGAATAGACATTTCCACCTTGTTTAACGCTCCTGATATAAGACTTATGGCAGATGCGGTTATGCCAAACGTTAACCAAGGGTTGAAATCCTCTTTGGACAACTGGGAAGCAGCTCAAGGTATGGAATACGAAGCCATATACCTAAACCTTGTGGATCACGCCGACGGTAACATCATTGTAAAGCCTAATAAGCCGATAACTGTTGTTTATCCTTATCCGGCCGGCACAGGTAAGCAAACAAAATTCAAAGTATTCCACTTTTACAATATTAACCGCGCCTCGGGCTATGACCCAAGCTTTGAAGCCGTTGAAATTGCGCCTGTTAATTTGGATTATGGTCTAGCTTTTGAAGTAAGCAACTTTAGTCCCTTTGTGATTGCCTTTAGTAGGGGCGATTATACTGTGCAGTTTGATTTAAAAGAAGGTCTTGGCAGGCCTCCTTTAGACCAATATACAACCCAATACGTATCAACCGGAAGCAAGGTAACAAAGCCGGACGACCCTTATCGCAGCGGATATACCTTTGGCGGGTGGGAGTTGCATCAAAATGGTGTTACACGGCTTTGGAACTTTGAAATAGACACAGTTAATAGCAACATAATATTAAATGCAAAATGGATACCTATCAAAAAAGGTGGAACAGGCGGCAGTTTATCAGGCTCTAGAAGTTCGTCTACCGCCAGCGACTCAACTACGCTCCCTGAGCTTAATAAGCAAGACCATTTTGCCTATATGCAGGGTTATCCGGGCGGTACTTTTAAACCATCCGCAAGCATGACCCGGGCAGAAGCGGCTATGATGTTTTCTCGGCTTATGCTAGAGCGTATGAATGTTAATTCCATATATCCCTCAACCTTTACAGATGTTGAGCAGGAGCAATGGTATGCAAACGCCGTAGGTTTTTTACAGCAGCGGGGAGTTATTAAAGACACGGGTGATTTGTTTAGACCTGACGAGCCTATAACCCGGGCAGAATTTGCCGTGTTTGCGGCAGGCTTCGAAAGCTCGGAGAAACCGGTTACTTCTTCTGTGTTTAAGGACGTGCCAATGGATCATTGGGCAGCAAAGGAAATATCACTGGCGGTTGATACCGGCTGGGCTTTCGGATATCTAGACGGAACCTTTAGGCCGGAACAAAGCATAACCAGAGCCGAGGTTGTAACAATAGCGAACAGAGTTTTGGAACGGAATGCAGATAAGGATTTTATAGATAGTAACCGCTTAGAAATAACAAAATTCTCAGATCTTGAGGAAAACTACTGGGCATATTATGAAATTATGGAGGCAACCAATGGGCATTTCTTTACTAAACAGGGAAAAAAATCCGATGTTTGGATATCTTTGAAAGATTAAATAATTAAATAAACATGGTAACAAAGTTTATTTTTCAATACAAAATGCACAGCAAAAGCCCTTAAAAGCAAAAACCTCTTGAAACCAGGCTTAATTAGCCATTTTCCAAGAGGTTTTTTTATGCAATATTTTTATGCTGAGCTATTTTAAAGCTCATTTATTATTTTTTACAAGCATTGGCAAATATTTATAGCTATGTTGCAATTCTTTTGTAATACCAGTATACTAGATTTATTAAAGCAACATTGTGAAAGGGGATAAGTATGAAATTTGATATAAATCAAGCCAAATGGATTTTTAAGCCAAGCATATTCACTTTATCCAACGATATCGTCACAATACAGACAGAACCGGGAACTGATTTTTGGCAAAGAACTTATTATGGATTTAGAAACGACAATGCCCCAGCGCTTCTCGTGGAAACAGACGAACAAAGATTCTCATTTATAGTTAAAACAGATTTTAACAGCAACCACCGTTATGACCAGTGCGGAGTTATTATTTATCAAGATAGTGATAATTGGTTTAAAGCCTCGATTGAATACGAGAACACCGAGTTTCAGAGATTAGGAAGCGTTGTAACTAATATGGGCTATTCGGACTGGGCAACAACTGACATTCCTGCAAATCAAAAACATATGTATTATCGTCTTAGCAGAAGAGAGGATGATTTTTGCATTGAAAACTCTTATGATGGTGTAATCTTTAATCAAATGAGGATTTTTCACCTTTTCGAGGGTAGTGGAAAAATAAATATAGGTGTTTATGCGTGCAGTCCGGAAAATTCTTCATTCACTGCAACGTTTACTCAAATGCAGTTTACAGAGTGCCAGTGGTTAGACCATCATTAATAATTAGAAAAATTTGACATCTCCTCCCAAAAACTCTATACTTAAACTACAAATATATTTGGGAGGGAATTTGCTATGAAGAAGTTTATATTAGGTTTTTTATCTTGTGCTCTTATTATGTCCGCCGGAACGCTTTTTGCTGAATCAACCTCTACAATAACCGCAATTTTTGACAGAGTGAAGTTGGTTGTTAATGGCAAACAAACCGATACATCAACATTGCTATACGATGGCAGAACATATATACAATTAAAAGGGGCATCAGAAGCCTTTGGAGCAGCGCTAGAGTGGGATGGGAATACAAATACGGCTTATTTAAGTACGGACTCTTCGCCAGAGGATGCAAATTCGCCTGCTTCCACTACTGCGCCCGAACCAACACAAGCCCCTGTTTCTACTCCAAAACCAACACCAAAACCTACTGAAAAACCAGAACCAACTCAAACACCAAAACCAGTTGTTGAATATGACAGATTTAACCCTGCGCCAATTGGTACTACTCAAAGATACGTAGTAAAATCCGGAAATAGTGAGTATACATTGGATGTTAGGCTTAATGAGGTTATTAGGGGTGACGAAGCCTGGAAGATGGTGCAAAAAAATAATAGGTATGCAAAAGCGCCGGGAGAAGGCTATGAATACATGATCGTAAATTTAATGTTTGATGTTAAAAAGTCTAATACTAATAAAAAGTTTAATGTTGACTGGTCAGATTTTGATGTGTTTTCAAAGGATGATAAGGAATACGACAATATTTATTCTGGTATACCAAGTCCGAAATTAGATTACGAGCTAAATGAGGGCGAAAATGCTGCCGGATATCTGCTTTATTTGATTAAGTATGGTGACAAGCCTACATTGCAATATGATGGAGATTATAATGGCGGTGGAGGTATTTGGTTTAAATTGTATTAAAAATGAAATGCCATATCGAGCACAATATTAAATTCAACCGAAAAAACAACCCACTCACAAATTTTTGCGGAGTGGGTTGTTTTTAAAATAATCTCATCAGTTTTGCCCTAATCATTACTCAAAATATTCCGAAATGTTATCAGGCGTAATTAATTCAACAGGAACAAAAATCTCACGAGTATCAGGTTTGTCGTAAGTTATAGTCTCGCCATTGATTAATTTTTCCGCAACATTAACAGCGAGTCTGCCTGCTGCATAAGGGTCTTGATATATTGTTGCGTCCAAAATACCTATTTCCATGGCTTCTAAAGCTTCTTGGTCTCCATTAAAACCAATAACAACAACGTCTTTACGTCCTAAGTCAGCTAAAGCATTGGCCGCGCCAACTGCCATAGGGTCATTTTCGGCAAATACAGCAACAATATCAGGGTCAGAAGAAAGAAGGTCTTTCATTACTGTATAACCTTTGTCATACAAAGAGTAACCTATAACTTCTTTAACAACTGTAAATCCGGCAGCAGTTATGTTATCTTTATAACCTGCGCCGCGGCGGTTAGCAATATTGGCTTCCGGTTCACACTTAATAATCGCAACTTTTTTAGAACCTTCCCTGCCTTTAAGTAATTGTTTAGTGTAATCAGCCGCCATTTGGCCTCCTTTGTAACAGTCATGTGCAATGAAAGCATCGCAGTTGCTCTCATTGTAACAGATATCGCTAATTACAACCGGAATATTTTTTTTCTTTGCTTCCATAATAACAGATGTAAGGGGCTCTGAATCGTAAGGCGTAATAATAAGAGCAGAAATACCGGAATTAATCATGCCGATTGCGCCATTTAGCATCACATCTTCGTCACTTTTCTCATCATGCAGCATATAGGTGAAACCGCTACTTAAAACACTGTCTTTTACACCTGCTTCCATTCTCTGAAAAAACTCGTACTCGATATCATAAACCGAGTATCCAATAGTTTTAGGTGTTTCGCTGGTTTCAATATTCACGTACGGTTCGCCAATATCGACTCTTGACAATTCCTCATTCCATTTAACGTTAATGCCTAAAGCGTCGCCGGTATCCTTTAATGGCAAATAGGTTCTGCCATTGATAACAACTGGCGGGTTTTCTGGTTTAAACTCCGTACCCCTTATAAAAATTGGGAACGATGCTGTAAGTGCTTGAAAATTTGCAGCAACAGCTGTGATGGAAGTCATTAAGATTATGCCTAAAATCAGTCCTGCAATTAAACCTTGAATTCGTTTGCTCATTTAAACACGCTCCTTAGATATATTTTATATAGCATCTTAATCATAACAAACAGCGTTAAAAAGGGCAATGAAAAACAAAGCAGAAGTATATAATATCTTTGAATGGGAAAATAAATTTTATGACTATAGAACTTTTTCTAGTTTTGGTCAGTCTAATATACAAAGGAGGTAAAGAAAATGACAAATAGAGAACTGTTTGAGTTATACATACAGGAAAATCTGGATAATGCCTACAGGTTTGCTCTATCATACACAAAGCATCCTCAAGTGGCTGAAGACGTTGTGATAGAAAGTGCTTTAAAAGCTTTAAAGTACGCACACTCTCTCAAAGATTCCGATAAAATAAAGACGTGGTTTTTTAGGATTATTATTAATACGGCAAATACAGCTTTTAAGGAAAAAAGCAAAGTATTATATTTGGATAGTCATGAACACGAAAAAACTGTCGATTACGATTTTGAAGGAAGGGTCAGCCTTAAAGAGTTGGTGGAACAGCTTGAGCCAAAATACAGAGTTATAATAATACTCAGATATTTTGAGGATATGAGCTTAGGTGAAATAGCAGAGACTTTGTCGGAAAACATTAATACGGTTAAAACAAGGCTTTATACAGCTCTAAAAATTTTAAGGGTTGAAATGGCAGCTGATAATTCAACAAATATAAGGGGGAGGAATTAAAATGAATCTGCCGGATAACAATTTTCAAAAAATAAAAGAGGAATATGAAAGCATACATGCTCCAAAAAATTTAAAGAAAAGGATAGATACGATTATGAAAAAACAACCAAATAATAACTCGATTTTAAGAATTGCTGCAAAAACTGCGGCATGTGTTGCAGCGGCAGCTGTTGTTGGCATTGGCGCTTTAAACCTAAATCCTGCATTCGCAGCAAGCGTATCAGAAATTCCCGGGTTTGGAGGCCTAGTAAGGGTATTGACTTTTGGAAAATATGAGATCAAGGATGGCGGTTTTGATGCCCTTGTAGAAACTCCAAAGATTGAAGGGCTTTTGGATAAGGAGCTTGAAAATGAGCTTAACACCAAATTCCAAGAAAATGCATCTGCTGTCATTGCGGCTTTTGAAGCAGATATGAAAGAAATAAAAGAAGCATTCCCAGGCGAAGAGGTTCATATGGGTATGCAATCGAGTTATATGGTTAAAACTGATAATGAAGATATATTAGCAATTGATGTTTATATTTTAAATGTTGTAGGTTCATCTTCAACAAAACACACATATTATAATATAAACAAAAAAACAGGAAAGCTCATCACCCTTCCTGAGATGTTTAAAGAAAATGCTGATTACGTGGGCGTTTTGTCTACATATATAGCTGATCAGATGCAAAAAATAAATAAAGAGTCCGGTGCTGTAGTATATTGGGAAGCTGATGAGTTTGCCGAAAGCTTTACTCAAATAAGCCCTGATCAGAAGTTTTATATTAATGATGAAGGCAATATTGTGATTTGTTTTGACAAATACGAAGTAGGCCCTGGTTCATCAGGTTCTCCCGAATTTGTTATTCCGAATGATATTGTCGCCGATATTATTCTTCCCCTCTAAGGGTATCGTTATCCAACCAGCAAACTGTTTGATTTTTACCTCTGGATAACCTTGCCAAGTCATTATATTTGGTGTAGAATACTAATTGACTACTTAAAACGTTTACCTATGGGATATATCGAAAGGTCTTATGAAATAATATGGGTGTTTATGCTTTTGGCATAAACGCCTTTGTTGCGTAAATATTTAAATGGAGTTGAAAACCCAATGGAAAACCCAGTGGAAAACACAGGCGTTGTTGATATCGTAATACCAGTGTATAATGAAGGCGGTTTTTTGTTTGATAATATAGTGTGCATAGATAGGGTTTTGCGGGATAACGGGATAGGTCGGCGTTTTATTATCGTTAACGATGGCTCTTGTGACAATTCGTGGGAGCAGATAAAACTCTTAAAGGAGCATTTAGGGCATGTTTCCGGCATAAATCTAAGTAGGAATTTTGGAAAGGAATCGGCTCTGTGCGCTGGTCTTATGCATGTTACTGCCCCATTATGCGTCGTTATGGATTCCGATTTGCAGCATCCTCCTGATATGATTCCGCTTATGCTAAACAAACAGGCAGAAGGATATAATGTTGTGGAGTGCGTTAAAGAGGATAGAGGGAAGGAAAGTTTCTTAGGAAGAATATGTGCAAAGCTTTTTTATAAAATAATAAACGGTTTTTCCGGCTTTAATATGGACAATTCCTCTGACTTTAAACTCATAGACAAGTCGGCTATAGATGCATGGAAAGAAATAGGGGATACAAACACATTTTTCCGTGGTATGATGGAATGGGTGGGTTTTGATAAGGCTAAGTTGTATTTTAAAGTACAAGCCAGAAATGGAGGAGATACAAAATTCTCCACGATAAAACTCATGAAGCTGGCGCTTAATGCGCTCACCAGCTTTTCCTCTGCTCCGCTTTATTTAACGAATATTTTGAGCATAGCCTTTTTTATAGGGGCATTTATTCTAGGTATTCAAACGATTTATAACAAAGTCATCGGTGTTGCTGAAAGCGGATTTTCGACTGTTATTCTGCTAATACTCATTTTAGGCGGAGCGATATTATTCTGTCTTGGCATAATCGGGACGTATATATCAAAAATTTATGACGAGGTTAAAAAAAGACCAAGATATATTATAAAGGAAAAACTATGATTGCTAATTCGGAGGTTTATTATGCTTGATGTTGCGCTTTTGGGAACAGGGGGGATGATGCCCTTGCCCCAAAGATTTTTGACTTCTTTATTATGCCGGCTTAACGGAAGTATGCTTTTGATAGACTGCGGCGAAAGCACTCAGGTGACTATGAAGCTGATGGGCTGGGGCTTTAAAAATATAGATGTTTTATGTTTCACGCATTTCCATGCGGATCATATATCGGGCCTGCCCGGCCTTCTTTTGACGATGGGAAACTCTGGCAGAGAAGAACCACTGACTATAATCGGGCCGCAAGGCGTTGAAGATGTGGTTAGAAAGCTATGCGTTATCGCGCCGGAGCTGCCGTTTGATATGGAGTTTGTAAATATTCCGTATGCAATAAAAGACGATTTTTACATTGAAAAACACGGATATATCATCCGAGCCTTGCCGCTGGATCACCGTATGCCATGCTACGCTTATTCTCTGGAAGCGCCCCGTAAGGGGAAGTTTGATCTAAGCAGAGCGACAGCGCTAAACATACCAAGAAACCTATGGTCTTTCCTACAAAGAGGCGATGATGTTGAGTTTGAGGACAAGTTATACACCCCTGACATGGTGTTAGGGCCTGCAAGGCGTGGTATAAAAATAAGCTACTGCACAGATTCCCGCCCAGTGGGCACAATACCAGCTTTTATACAGGGTTCTGACCTTTTCGTTTGCGAAGGCATATATGGAGATAATGAAAAGCTGGATAAGGTTCGGGAGCATAAACACATGCTTTTTGCTGAAGCGGCGCGCCTTGCAAGGGATGGAAATGTGAATGAGATGTGGCTCACTCATTTCAGCCCGGCTATGACTAATCCAAATGAATTTATTGATGTGGCCAGGGATATATTTCCAAATTCAATCGTAGGTAAGGATCGTATGAATAAGACAATCAAGTTTGAGGATGATTAATATTGGGGGAACATTTAAAAGTTTCCCCGGGGCTTATGCCTGTATCCCCATATAATCATAACACTCTCTGCAAAGCTCCAGCTCCTCAAACCGCTTTTCTCCAAGGATTTTACGATAGCTTTCCAAAAGCGGCGAAGCCCAGATTTCAGAAAGGCTTGCTTTATGGATGTTACCCAAAATCATTTTATTATCATAATCCATGCAACATGCGCTTACATCCCCGTTCCAGTTTATGGATAGCTTTCCAAAAACCTCTGGGCATGTGTTAAAGCGCTTTTTTTGTAATGACTGTTTTTGTTTCAACTCAAGCAGAACTCCTTTTTCTCTTCGGTTTAACGCTGTTTCATCCTCTTCTATATGCTCAAGTTTTGTTTTTCCTATCGTTACCAAATCGCAGATTTTATTCATTTTCTCTTTAAATATCGCTATTTGCTTTGCTGATTCATATGTTGTTGTCGTTGCGGCATGGATATATGGAAATTCTTTATCCCCCCGCAATTCATGAAGCTGCTTTATGTTTTGTATAATCTGGTTGAAGTCACCATTTATGCGCATTTGCTCATAAGAATGTTCATCAACACCTTGGAACGATAGCTTTATGCTGTTTAGCTCCAAGTCTATCAGTTTTTTTGATATATCCTCAGTCAAAAGTGATGCATTCGTGTTTATGTGGCATATTATGCCGTTTTCCTTTACCTTTTTTATATATGACAGCAAGTCTTTGTGTAAAAGCGGCTCGCCCCATCTTATAAATCTCAGGGCTGTTCCTGTATCCTTTATTTCTGTTATTATTTTATCAAACGTTTCTTTATCCATAAAGCCCTTTGCCCGACGCATAACCCCTGTTCCGCAGGGGCACATCAGGCATTTGAAATTGCAATGGTTTGTCAGCTCTATATCTATGCAAACAGGGAAATCTGTTGTTTTTTGCCCGCAGCAATTGAGCCGGGCATATATGCTGTTAAACACATTTTTTCTCTCCAAATAGCAACACCTTCCGAAAACTAATGTTAATAATATACATACTTCAACCGAAATATATTTAGAACATTTCCTTATCTTACCTTAGCGTTTCAGGGGGAGAAATTTGTATGCAAAATATAAACTTAAATATGGTCGGGCGGAATAAGGGGCTTAACGCCATTTTTGGGCGGCGTGAAGAAAATAAAAACAGCTTTTCGGCAAAGGCTGGAGATATATTAAGCGCTGTTATAGAAAAAAAGACAGAAAAAACAGTTGCGTTAAGGCTGAAAGACGATAGCACATGTGACTTTCCCAGCGACAAAATCCAGGGAGAACAGGGAGATGAGATATATCTCCAGGTTGTTTCTGCGGATAAAAAGGGCGTAAGTTTAAAACAAATAGACAGCTATAAAAATATCGAGCGCAGTTTAAAGCAAATGGATTTAAAAAGCCTTAAAGAATTGATGCAAAAAAGCGATTTTATCGCTCCGGAGGAGAATATTCTTGCTCCAAAGCAATTAAATGAAGAGTCCGAAGCAAAGCTGGCTGAGGCTATCCGTAAGCTGAAACGGCAGCTTTCGTATGCTTCTGGCAATCTAACAGGAGCAGTTGTGGCTCAGCTTGCAGCAAACGGTATAGCTGTTGAGAAGATAAGCGTTAACGTTTTAAACAGTGCGATCAAAGAAGTCATCAGTAATCCTAAAAAAAGCGGCGTAAATCCGTCAACACAACCAGCTGCAAAGGGCTTGCTAAAAAAGCTTGACGATATAGGCCAATTGAGCCACGAATCTATAGCAAAGCTAATCAAAGACGAAAAACCTCTGACAATAGAGAACATATATAAAGCAAAATATTCGGCGGTTGCATCAGATGCAACGATGCCGGAGGATACGCTAGAGTCTCTTCTGCCGGAAATCCAAAAGGCTATGGAACGGGAAAAGATAGATATAACCCCAGAAAATCTGGCTATATCAAAGTTTCTTGCCAAAAATGAACTTCCGATTAATGCAGAAAATATTAAAAAGGTCAAGCTGCTTAGAGATTTGAATAATAGCATTGACAAACAAGAGCTGTTAAATAACGCTTTAACGCTTATGCAAGACGGAAGCGATCCATTAGGCGCAGTTATAGCGCCGCCATACGAAAACCAACACGATTTGTACATAGAATATGAAAATATAATAAATGATTTGCAGGATATAACGCCCGAACATATTAATCTGCTGAATCGCAACAATATTGAAGTTACTATAAAAAATCTTCAAAGCGTTTTAAGAAACAGGCGGATTGAACCGCCGAAGAATGAACAAAAAACATCTATTGCTGACATTGAGGCAAGCTCTATAACGCATAGGCGCCAGCTTGCAGAAATCCAGCTTAAATTGAACTTTCAGGCGGCTGTCAGGCTTGCGGACAAAAACATCAGGATTGACACTATGCCGTTGCAGCAAGTTGTAGAAAATTTAAGGGCATTGGAAAGCGAAAAGTATGCACAAGCTCTGGAAGCTTTTGAAGCTCCTGCAACGCCACAAAATATAGAGCAAATGTCTGATGTTTTCCGGCATATTTATAACTTTGTGCCGACTTCACTCAGCGTAATCACTGGCGTTGCAAACCAAACAATTCCGTTTACCGTAGAAGCTGTCGGTGCGGCAAACGCAGCCGCATTGTATGAGAGCCAAACTGTTCCAAACCCAAAATATGGCGACAGTATGAGCAAAGTTCAAGACCAATTTGCGCCGCTTTTGGAAAGCCTGGGCATAGAGCCAACGGAAGCAAATATCCGAGCAGCTGAAATACTGACGAAAAACAATATGGAAATAAACCCGGAGAATCTCGCGCAAATCAAGCTTATAGATACGAAAATAAATGATGTTTACGAGCGGCTGAATCCATATATAGCCGCTGACATGATAAAAAATGGGCTTAATCCCTCAGAAATGAACATTGATGAGGTTATAGAATATATAAATAATTTTAGCGAAACTTTTGGCGATAACACAGCCGATAAAATCGCTAAATATATAAAGCAGATGGATGATTCAAAGACGGTAACAAAGCAGGAGCGGGATTCTGTCCTCGCGATATACCGTATGCTAAACCAAATACAAAAAGATGGCGCATCAGCCGTTGGCGCCGCCTATAAAGCTGATATGCCGCTTACCCTAGGTAATCTTTTGGAGGCTGCAAAAATAATGCAGAAATCAAAGGGCAGGGCGTATATGGATACGGTTGTAAGCGATGAAAGCGGTGCGGCTGAAAGACGGATTAACTCCGCAGATACAATTAAAGAAATTTTGCAAAAAACCGCGACAAGAACTTATGACGAATATATGCTGAGAGCATTTTCCAATTATGCAAATGGCGAAACGCTTGGTGTGCTAGTTCGAAATGGCGATTTTGAGGAATTATCTGTTGAAACGGCTGCGGAAAAAATCAAAGAGATATACAACGATTTAAGCAAAACAGCGGATACAGAAAAGCTTGCGAGCACAGACGCTATAACTCAAAACGTCGTGCGGTTTATGCAGGAAAACCAAATCCCCTATACGCTTAATAACATAGATGCTGTCAAGCAGTTGATAAAAGAAGAAGGTTATTGGTCTAAGGAGCCGAGCCACCTGCGTGAGCGCATTAAGCAGGTGGGCTTAACTATAGACAGCGCCGTGATGGATACTAGTTTATCGCAAATTAAAGAAGGGGCTACCCCGAATGATATTATGGAAAGCATTGCAGCGCAGCTTAATGAGATTATATCAGAAACGGATGATGCTGATATTATAGGTGATGCTGTATCCGTCAGAAACGTCACTCAGGCGCTTTCAGCCACTGCCTCTCGCGGTTTTAATAAACTGCCTATCATATTTAACGATAAATTGTCCGAAATAAATATGTATGTATTGAATGACAATATTGATGAGGCAGGCGCGATTGATACGTTTATTTCCCTTGATGCGGGGTCTTTGGGCGAGGTTTCTGTCCTTGTGAGAACAGAAGGCGGCAAGGCAAGCCTTATTGTTTCAGCTAATGCAGATTCTATCGAACGCCTTGAGAAAAATATATCTGAGCTTAATGATTTAATAGCTGCTGCCGGTTTCGAACCATCATCTATTGTATTTAAGCCCGATAAAATTGCATCCAATGCAAATCAGGCATCAGAAATTTTGCAGTTAAATCAATCAGAAGACAGTCGCTTTGAGGCTGTTATATAAAATATAGAGGTGCTTATGCATGAACAAACCTATTAAGCAGACGCACACTGGCGCAGTTCCGCCAAAGCTTGCAGGATTGTTGTCCAATGTGCTTAAATATATTGAAAAAACTGAAAAGGCGAAATAATTTTTGAATTTTTAAAAACGGAAAGGTGAGAAGTTATGGTTATAAATAATAATATCCCTGCTCTTTATGCCTACACAAACATGTTGACAGTCAATGATAACGTAAGCAAGGCTATGAGGCGTTTATCCTCAGGCGTTAGAATAAACAGCGTTAAGGATGATCCGGCCGGTATGGCTATGTCAAACAAGCTTAAAAGCCAGGTAAGAGGCCTTAATATGGCTGACAGGAACTCGCTTGATGCGATTTCTATGATACAAACGTCTGATGGCTCTTTGCAGCAGATGCACGATATGTTAAACCGTATGAAGGAACTGACAGTTCAGTCTGCTAATGGAACAAACTCACCCGAAGAGCGAGATAAAATACAGGCGGAAATAGCAGAGCTTATTGATGAAATAAATTCCACTTCTGCCAAAACAGAGTTTAATAACATCAAGCTGCTAAGTGGAGATGCGGCTAGGCTAACCAAATCCAGCGATACAAAAAATATAAAGTGTACATATATTTCTGATAACGTTTATCTTGGCCAATTGAAATATGATATTATTTCTGTAGGAACACCTGCTCAATACACATCCAACGCATCGAACTTTACTGGCCCGATTTCAGGCAGTCTTATAATAAACGGCGAGGAAATAAAGTTTGAAAACGAATCACCGGATACGGCCATTAGTAAGCTTACAGAGCTTTGCGATAGAAATAATATAGAAATCGCGATTGAAGACGGAGGAACATGGGGAGATTATTTGGCAGGAACCAAGAAGATAATGCTGTATACAAAAGAAGAGGGTTCGGCTGAAAAAATAAGTATTTCCGGTGATACCTCTGTTATGGCATCATTTGGTTTTATAACTACTCTAGTAAAAGGAACAGATGCAAAAATAGCTGCCAACGCAAAATATGGAAATGAAAACATGTCTGTTGTAGCAAACGGAAACAAACTCGTGTTTACAGGCGCAAATGCTAAGACAATAGAACTGAAAATCCAGATCAAAGATAAGCCGGAAGCTGATTTCTCATGGCTTATGGCAGATGGTTTAAACAACGTTAATGTATATAATAAAGCCGGGAATACGCTGGATGTTCTTGATTTTGGCGTTATGAAGTTTCAGATAGGGCCGGATCAGGACATGGAGCTTGCCATTCAAATACCTTCGGTTTCAGCAGAATCCCTCGGTATTGATAAGATTAACGTTTCTACAACTCAGGGTGCGCTAAAGGCTCTGGATATTATCGACGCAGCGCAGCAAAAGCTTTCTACAATAAGGGCAAGGCTTGGTGCTTTTCAAAACAGGCTTGAATACACTTCTAAAAGCTTAAATGTTGCTGCCGAAAATACGAGCACATCGTTATCAAGGATTTATGATGCGGATATGGCTCTTGAAATGATGAATATGACGCAGAATAATATTATTTCTCAGGCGGGCATGGCCATACTTTCTCAAGCAAATCAAAGACCACAGCAGTTGTTGCAGCTTTTGCAATAATATAATTAAAATAACAAGCCCATCGGGTTCGACCTGATGGGCTTTTGTACATAGGTGTGAAACCACAATCTCTGTAGGGGCGCGCATTGCGCGTCTGAATGGCTCTATTAATTATCGACAGCCTTAAGGGAGCTGTCATTACAGCTCCCTTAAAAAATTGAATGTTCCATACAAATCTAGCTTTCCATAGCCCCATTGATCATTGGGGTATATCATCTTTTCGTCACGTTTGCAGCCGCTTATAAGAAGCGCTCTTATTCGATCGCTATCCATTCCCGGTTCATGTTTGTTTACGATGCCCCATTCTAAAAGTAATGCGCTTGCACCAGCCGTTATGGCTGCGGCGACGCTTGTTCCACTCATTGTTCCAGGCCCTGTAGGGAATATTCCGGAAACATTAACCCCCGGAGCAACCAAGTCAGGTAATATCCGAGGAACTCTGCTAGGCCCCCATGATGATGAGATATATAGGCTGTTGTCGTTATAATTATATGCGCCGCAAACGATAGAGCGCATAGCAGTAGCCGGAGAAACTATAGTATAATTAGGAGAAGGTTTTAAGAAATCTATATCTGGGCTGCCGTCATCATATATAGGCAGCCATGCGTGATAACTTCCTTGTATCATGCTGTCGCCATAAAGTGTTATTTCCCATATGCCTTGAGTTGGTTTTCGTATGCGGACAATTATATAGTTATCGTTGCCCGGATAATGCTCAACGATGACGACGGAACTTTCGAACAATAGCCGTTTTGTCTGCCTATATCCTATCTTGAATGGCACCCGGTTAATAACCTCTCCTGTCGGGCTCTTTATGCCGACAGAAAATTTGTCCCATGCGGCGCTGACGATATAGATAATCGCTGATTCAGCATTTTCGCCGACTTTTACGCTAATTAAATCTGTATTTGTCTGCGTAGACAGCTTTCCCTCGGTATGTCTGCGTTTGTTGCTCTCATTGCCTCCCGCCAGAATGAAAACTATTCCCGGTGTGTTTGACAGCATGGAAATATACTCTTCAATGGTCAGTGTTCCATTGTGGCTACCGAAATTCGTTCCCATAGCAACGCATATAACGACAGGCATGTTTAATTCATGTGCTTTGTCTACAATAAATTTAATGCCAAGCATAAAGTCTGTTGTTTCATAAAGAGTTTGGTTGCTGGGAAGCTCAAATTGGTTTTTAAAATACTCTCGAACAGTTTGCATCTTTACTACTATAAACTCAGCGTCTGGTGCTGCCCCAACGTTATCGTCGTTACTACGTGCTCCTGCGACAGAGGCCAAAAACGTTCCATGGCCTATCGTATCATTTGAAGGAACGACCTTAAACCTATCATCAGATTTAAGAGCATTATTTATATCTTCGGAAGAGTAGACATGCCCAAAACCAAACTCCGAGTTTGAAGCTTCATTAATCGTTTGATCCCATATATATTTTATACGTGTTGTTCCATCCTCATATTTGAAAACGTCGTTGGAATAGTCGATACCCGTGTCAATAAACCCCAAAAGAATACCTTTGCCTGTAAGTCTTAAAACGGGCTGTTTTTGTATCTTTGTTATGCCGGAATAATCGTTTGCTTCCTTTGATAGCAAGGACATAATCTGCGGATAAAATGCACTATAATTAAAGCCCAACTCCTCAAAAATATTTGCAATAAAGTCCACTTTCGTATATGCAATCAAATA
Organism: uncultured Defluviitaleaceae bacterium; assembly: GCA_964449985.1. Classification (GTDB taxonomy): domain Bacteria; phylum Bacillota; class Clostridia; order Lachnospirales; family WRAX01; genus CAYVCG01. The sequence continues at coordinate 1,236 of CAYVCG010000040.1, read as the reverse complement.
TTTGTTTTCTAAAACCGCTCCGATTTTTATATACGGCTTGTCTTTTACATATTCCCGGAATGAGGAGGTGTCCAGTATTGAAAAATCAACTGTTCCAGGAGAAGTTACAAATTCATTTAATGACATATCTTGATAATTTTTATATAATCCGGGTTGTTCCATACTTATATCACCCTTACAGTAGTTTTTCTAGATTTAATAAACCGCTTTGACCATATAAGTGTTTATTGAGGTTTTTTTCCATAAGTTATTATCGAAATAATATCCATAAAGAATGTCGTCATAATAAAATGCGCAATAAAACCAAAATTCGCTGCCATTTTTAAGCCAGAGATAATGCATTTGATCTTTCATTTGGCTATATGTAGTAGGTGTTATTGCATGATAAAACTCAGGTTTAAAATTTGGCCTACGTAAATCGTAGGTCTCATTATACTCATTGTTATGGTCGCAGTTAGGTTCATTAGAGTAGTATTGCATAATATCACCTTAGATATCTCGTTACAGTAATTATATGCGGAATATTTTAATAAAAGAATCTGCTTTATGTCCTTTGTTTTGCGTATTTGGAATATTTTTTTGATATTGCGCCAACATAACGATATAACGGAGGTGAGAAGATAATGGCGAAATCAAAGGATAGTAAGAAGAATTCATTGACAAAGGAAACGGAAAGGTTGAAACAAAACATGCCAAAACATGAAATAGGCGATCCGAGCAAAAACAACCAAAACAAGTAAAATAAGTAAAATAGATAAGGGGATTAGTATGAGCGATAAAGATTTAAAACATAAGGAAAAATACGTGGATAAATCAAAACAACAGATTTTAGATTCGGGGTTTGTAGAGAATCAAAATAAGGGCCATAACATCCAAAAAGCGGCATTAGGCCCTAATACTAAGAGAAAATAGATTTATATATTAATGCTAGTTCAATCATTTGCGGCATGTTCCACTTCGTCGAACAACTCACATTATATTGTAGTTTTCAATCCACGGACGGATGGGAACGCTATTTCTTGAAAGCTCTTCCTTTAATTCTTTAACGGAATAATTTCGGCTTATTAAAGGTGAATAAAGCATAGAACTAATAATACCGGCAGAAGCCTCCGACTCCTTGAAGATTTCTACAAGATGCTCGGGGGTTCCTGCTCCGCCGGAAGCGATAACAGGGATATTAACGGCGCTTGCTATCATTGCCGTTATTTTTTTGTCATACCCTCCATGCGTGCCATC
>CAYVCG010000039.1:0-18986 GCA_964449985.1 uncultured Defluviitaleaceae bacterium | reverse complement strand
ATTAATATAAAACAGGCTGTATTATAAATCAATAATACAGCCTACTTTGTTCTATTCCTTCATTTCTTTGTTAAGTTTGTTTAATGCTTTCTTTTCAATTCGGCTTACATAACTTCGTGAGATACCCATCATCTCAGCTATTTCGCGTTGAGTCACTTCTTCGCCAGTAACAAGACCGTATCTTAGTTCAAGTATCTTTCTTTCCCTTTTTTTTAAAACCTTTAGTATCAAATTATGCAGTGCCTGGGTTTTAATTTTTAGGTCCACCTGTTCATCTACCGGCCCGTCTTCATCTGCCAGCTTGTCTTCAAGAGTGACCTCATTACCTTCTCTATCAACCCCTATGGGTTCTTGTAGGAAAACATCACTGTTATACTTCTTTGTAGAACGTAAAAACATAAGTAATTCGTTTTCAATGCATTTAGAAGCATATGTTGCAAGCTTTGTTCCTTTTTGTGCCTTAAAAGTAACAACAGCTTTTATCAAACCGATTGTGCCGACAGATATTAAATCCTCACTGTCTTTAACGGAATTTTGATATTTTTTTGCGATATATGCCACAAGCCGTAAATTCCTCTCAATAAGTATATTCTTTGCTTCTGCGTTTCCCTTTTGATACTCTTCCAGGTAATACCTTTCCTCCTCAGAAGTAAGGGGCTTTTGAAAAGAGTTTGTCCCCGAAACATAAGAAAACATGAAAAAGAATTGGAGAAGACCGAAAATCAAGCAATACACCCCCAAAGCCTGATATCTAAATATAGTATGCAGCGGGGGTGTATTTTGTGCATGTCATAAGCATAAATTTTTAAATAATTTTATGCATTATTATCTTATGCGACTTTTTATTTAATTGTTAAATAATCTGTCCAAGCTTTATCAACTGCTTTTTGGAAATCTCCTAAGTCTTCAAACATCTGACATCTTAATAATTCATCCTCAGTTGGGAGGAAGATATGGTTATCAAGAGTTTCTTCATCAAGCATTTCAAGTGCAGCGTTATTGGCTGGGGTAAAGCCAATATATTCGGCATTTTTAAGCGCTATATCCGGGCGGCACATAAAATTAATAAACTTTTCAGCAAGCTCCTTATGCTTGGAGTTTTTTGTTATTACCATTCCGTCATACCAAATGTTGCTTCCCTCATCAGGCACAGAATATTCTAAAGCAGGGTTTTCTCCTTGGCAATAGAAAGCATCACCAGAATATACAACGGCTAAAGCTGCTTCGCCCTGTATCATTTTATCTTTGATTGCATCGGTGAGCCTTGCTTGAAGTAATGGTTTTTGGGATATTAAAAGGTTTTTCGCATCGTTGAGCTCATTCTCATCCCTTGTGTTTAATGAATAATTCAAAGCCTTTAGAGCAACAGCAAACGAATCTCGCATACTATCATACATTATTATTTGGCCTTTATATGCTTCATCCCATAAAATGTTCCAGCTATCCACGGGTTCTGTAACCATTTCGGTATTATACAATATACCAACAGTTCCCCACATGTATCCGGCTGCATATTCTCCCGCCGGGTCATGAGGAGTCTTTCTGAAGATAGGATTAACGTTCTCAATATTTGGTACATTATCAAAATTAATTTTAGAAAGCATATCTTCTTTAATCAAACGTTGGATCATATAATCTGATGGCACCAAAACATCATATGCATCATTTGATTCTTTAACCTTTACATACATAGCTTCGTTTGAATCAAACTGTTCGTAAACAACTTTAACATTATATTCTTCTTCAAAAGCCGCTACAGTGTCCATATCGATATAATCGCCCCAGTTATAAACAACCAGTTGTTCCTTGGAATCACCACATGAAGTAAACAGCAGCGATGACAAAACAATGCAGGCTGCAATCGGCAAAAACTTAAAGATCTTCATTTTTATCTTCTCCTTTATAATAAAATTAAAAACAGGCAATTTTATATTTTAAGCTCGTTCTTATCACGTTTATTAATAAGAATAAGCAGCAGCAAAACTGCTACAAACATTATCGTGGACAGGGCATTTATTTCAGGGTTTATTCCCTTCTTCGCAGCTGACGTATATATCAAAATCGAAAGATTGTTAACACCCGAACCAGTCGTGAAAAAGCTTATGATAAAGTCATCCAACGATAATGTAAAAGCTAAAATAGCGCCTGTCATAATTCCGGGCCAAAGCTCTGGAAATATGACCTTAGTAAAGGCATAAAACGGCGTCGCGCCCAAATCCTGAGCCGCTTCATAAAGATTTTCATCCAACTGACGTATCTTAGGCAAGACAGAAAGTATAACATAAGGTATATTAAAGGTTATATGCGCCATTAAGAGCGTTGCAAAGCCAAAGCCACCAAAGTTAAATAAATTTATAGCAAAACCAAATAAAATCATGAGTGATATACCGGTAACGATATCAGGATTTAGAACTGGCAGATTTGTTATGTTCATAACTACGTTTTTTGATACCCTGCCCAAAGCGTTGATTCCCAAAGCAGCAGCTGTTCCAATTATCGTAGCGATAAGTGAGGATAAGACAGCGATCAAAATCGTGTTATACAGCGCAGACATAATCTGGTCATTTTGGAAAAGCGATGCATACCATTTTAAAGAAAATCCTCCCCAAACAGCCCGTGAGCGGGAAGCATTAAATGAATATACTATAAGCACAGCGATAGGAGCATAGAGGAAAATCAATATGAGAGCAAGGTATATCTTTTTTATAAGCCTCACATCAATGCGCCCCCTTCCCCATTCTTATCCACCTTGGAAATAAACGCCATACTAAGCAGTATTATAACCATAAGTATAACAGACAAGGCAGAACCGAAATTTTTATCGCCAATAACCAAAAATTGATTCTCTATCAAATTTCCTATAAGCATTGTTTTGCCGCCGCCAAGAAGTGAAGATATTACAAACGTTGTTACCGCCGGCATAAAAACCATAGTTATACCGGAAACAACCCCGGGTATGCTTAGAGGCAGAACAAGCTTCATAAACGTTTTGTATGAGTCCGCGCCTAGGTCTTGAGCCGCTTCTATAAGGCTTTTATCTATCTTTTTAAGCACGGTGTAAATAGGCAAAATCATAAAAGGCAGATAGTTATACACCATTCCTAAAAGAACCGCAAATTCATTGTTAAGCAGAGTGAGCTTTGGCAAGCCAATCATGCTTATAAAAGAATTGATTACACCATTATTCTCCAAAAGCGTCAGCCAGCCATATGTCCTAAGCAGGAAGTTCATCCACATAGGCAAGACAAACAAAAACAGAAGCGAACCCGTGTTAAGGCTTTCTGTCCTTGCAAGTATATAAGCGATTGGATAGCCCAGAGCAAAACAAATTATTGTTGAAATAACTGCAAGGCGCAAGCTGTCAATGAGAACACCGATGTATTCCGCACCGAAAGCCCTCGTAAAATTGTCAAACGAAAACACTATATTTCCGCCGTCACCAGTTATTGTGAGTGAATAATAAAGCAAAAGGAAGAGCGGAATGACAGTAAAAATAATCATCCAGAAAATATGCGGCGCTGCCAGCACTCTATTCTTCATCAGCGCTCACCTTCCTCGTTGGGATTAGTCGGTTTTTTCATTATATGAATCAGGTCATCGTCTACACTTATACCCACAACAGAACCTTCCGTTGACAAATCCGTCGAATGAACCATATATGTAAATCCATCGTTGGTTTCAACCATCATTTCATAATGAACGCCTTTAAAGGTTACGCTTTTGACAACTCCCTGAAGCATACCCTCCTGGGGCTTCATAATATCTATATCCTCAGGACGTATAACAACATCAACGGGCTCATTTTTCTCAAAGCCTTTATCCACGCATTTAAACGTCGTGCCGCAGAATTTAACGTAATAATCCTCTAGCATAACGCCGTCAATAATGTTGCTCTCCCCAATAAAATCCGCAACGAAAGCGTTTTTTGGTTCGTTATAAATATCCAGAGGTGTTCCTATCTGTTGTATAAAACCACCGTTCATGATCGCAATAGTGTCAGACATAGTAAGCGCTTCTTCTTGGTCATGCGTAACATAAATAAAGGTTATGCCCAGCTTTCTTTGCATTTTTTTTAGCTCTATCTGCATTTCTTTGCGCAGCTTTAAATCTAGAGCGCCTAATGGTTCGTCAAGAAGCAAAACCTCAGGCTCATTAACAAGGGCGCGTGCTATAGCGATACGCTGCTGTTGGCCGCCGGATAATGAATCTACTGTGCGATTCTCATATCCTTTTAAGTCAACAAGCCTAAGCATTTTTTCAACCTTTTCGTCTATAATCTTTTTATCCGTTTTCTTTATTTTAAGCCCGAAAGCAATATTATCTTTTATATTCATGTTTGGAAACAGAGCGTATTTTTGAAAAACAGTGTTGACCTTACGTTTGTATGGCGGAAGGTTTTTTATGCTTTTGCCATCGAACAAGATATCACCGCTTGTAAGATACTCAAAACCGCCAATTATGCGCAAAGTCGTTGTTTTTCCACAGCCGCTGGGGCCCAAAAGAGTTAGAAACTCATTTTTACGTATATACATATTTATATTATTAAGGACAAGATCTTCGTCATTTGAATATGACTTGCAAACATCAATAAGCTCTATTAAATTGCTCATTTTCAAGACCTCCGAGACTAAAAATTAGGAGGAGTAGACACCCAAATGACAGACGCCTCGCTCCGAGAGTTATTCTCCAAATAATATGGCGAGTTTGCTTTATAATAAAAGCTCTCGTTCTTTTTTAATCTATAACTTTCGCTGCCTAAATGGAGCGTGGCAGACCCGCCCGTAACATAACCGAAAACCTCTCCGTCATGAGGGCTGTGGGTTTCAGATTTCCCATATGGCTTGAGCTTAATGAGTATTGGCTCCATCTTGTTTTTTTGAGCGTTCGGAATGAGCCAGCTTATACAATGGCCAAGATCAATATTTTCTTGAACGAAAATATCATCTTTTCTGAACACAACCGTATCGTTTTGAGGCTCGTTAAAGAAAGCGTTAAGTGTTGTCCCCAAGCATTCAAGAATATCTACTAGAGTTGCTATGGAAGGGCTTGTTAAATCTCGTTCAACCTGTGAAATAAAGCCTTTAGAAAGGTCACAACGGTTTGCCAATTCTTCCTGCGTCAAATTCATTTTAACTCGTAGTTGCTTTAATTTATCGCCAAAGTTCATAAAAACCCCTCCCCTTCTGTTTAATAATATAAATTAAATGTTTAGAAAAGATGTTAGTTGGTAAAACTAAACTTTTTGTTTACGAAAACTAAACAAAAGATATTTAAACACAAAATTCTTCATCTGTCAATCCTTTTTTCAAAAAAATTACATAGCGACTATATAGCAGGTTATGCTTTGCTTTCCAGTAGCAAAACAGAGAAAATTTTCATAAAATACAAATAGAGAAAACCTAGAGGGTGAAAGCAATGGAAACTGTTGAACTTATTATAGAATGCTCAATGGATGACCGGCATGAAGAAACAATAAAGAGTCTGGGCGTAATCAAATACAGTTTGCCGATGATAAACTCTTATGTAATAGAAATACCAAAAGAAAAGCTGAAAAAGCTAAGAGGTATTCCCGGTATAAATTCCGTTTGCGATAATTGCATTATAAAGGCGCAGATTTTTGAAACAAAAAAGGTAGTTAACGCTATTAACTTATCTAATTACCGTAACATCAGATATACGGGAAAAGGCATTACATTGGCTATTTTGGATACAGGCATCGCCCCTGTGGATGACTTGTGTTATCCCAAAAACCGTATAATTGCTTTTAAGGATTTTGTCAACGGAAAAAACGAGCCTTATGACGATAACGCACATGGCACGCATGTCGCCGGTATCGCAGCAGGAAATGGTCATTGCTCAGATGGAAAATACAGTGGCATTGCTCCGGAGTGTAATATTGTTTCGATAAAAATACTAGACAATAACGGTCATGGAAATGCTTCCGATGTGTTGGCCGGGCTGCAATGGTTAATGGATAATCGGGAAAAATATAATATCCGTATAGCCAACCTCTCTATCGGAACAATTGATGCCGGCAGCAATGATCCTCTTGTAAGGGCTGTTGAGTATGCCTGGGATAAAGGTATTGTTATGACTATTGCCGCGGGAAACAACGGGCCTGATGCAAGAACAGTTACGTCGCCGGGCATAAGCAAGAAGGTTATTACTGTAGGGGCTTCAGACGATCATAAATCCTCGACAATTTGGGGTGCCTCTTTAGTAAACTTTTCAGGGCGTGGGCCAACATCAGAGTGTATTGTCAAACCGGATGTTTTGGCTCCCGGAGCAGATATAATCTCGTGTCTTTCCACATCAGACGGTATAAGTGAAAAGCGCAGAGCAGAGCTGAAACTTGTATCCGAGCATTATGTACGCATGAGCGGAACGTCTATGGCCACTCCTGTTTTATCAGGAGCGATTGCGTTGTTGTTAGAAAAGTATCCGCATCTTAAACCTGATGATGTCAAGTATCTTCTTAAAAAGAGCGCTGTGTCGTTAAACTATCCAAAAAATCAGCAGGGCTGGGGATTATTAAATATTCAGGAACTATTGAATCAGGAGGGTTTACATGTCAGACAATAATAACTTAGTTTATAATATCGCAAATATAATGAACGGCAATATAAGTGACGAATTCAAAGTAGAAATCATGAACTCAATCCAAAAACTATTTAGGGATAAATATATTAATAAAATAAACCAAACGGTGCAGAGCCATTATGATACGACAATGGCAAACCCTTCAAAGGAAATAAGATTTCTAAATATGATGAAGGAGTTTATGCATGAAAGCAAGCATGAAGATATAAACAAGATGATCAATATGTATAATATGATGAACACATTTAATAAACTTAAATCAAATATGAAAGCAACCTATGTCGGGAATGAGGAAGAAGTGTGCACATGTTCTTCCAATGACGATGGGGATTCTATTCATGAAGATGGTATTTATGATATAGATAAGTCATGCCTAATTCAAAAAGAAGGAATGAAGGCAGAGCTTATCAGCACAATAATGATGATGATTTTTATGGAAAATAATTCTATGGGCTAACATAAAAATGGATTACACCGCATTTAGCGGCGCAATCCATTTAGTTTTATTTACATAAGCGGCCCATCATTAACTTGCGGTGGAGCGCCATCGGGGCGTTGGGTCGGCTGCGGAGTTGGCTTTGGTGTTGGTGGTGGAGGAGTTGCTGGCATTGTTACAGGTTGCGAAGCCGGTGAATTAGGCTGCTGGTCAATTGGCTCATCGTAGGGTGTAGATGGCGTGGATGGTGTAATTGGTTCATTATTAGATTGCGTAGGAGTTGGTTCCTGAGGCATAACAAGTGGGTTATCAACAAAAGGAACACCCGTATCGCCTTGGAAAGAAGCATTATGAATATCACAAATATGGCCATCAACTATAGCGCTAGGAACATATTGCGCCGGAATCTCCCCTGTTTCTTTGTCCGGAGCAGGCGGAGTCTTGCTTATTATTCCTACCCTACTCTGCACAAACTCAGCAGGACAAAATTCATTCGGGATTTTGCCTGATACCGTACAAATATTATATGTTGTATGAACATCGCAATGATCAGTTGGCTGTGTTCCTTCTGCAAAAACTTCGCTCCTAACCTGCTTTGCTCTTGGGTCATTAGAACATTCGCTGGTTGCCAGTTTGCCTGAATCAACGCATATTTTTGCTGTCACAATGCCGTCTGGCCTTTCAAAGTCCCTGTATTCAAGATTCGCATGAACCTTCTCCATTACATAGCTCCAAAGCTGAGAATGAACGCCTTCAGTCTTTGGATTCATATCCTTCGGCATGTCATACCCAAGCCATATCCCCGATACATAATATGGAGTATAGCCAACAAAGGTTAAATCCTTTGTGCCAGTTGTAGTTCCTGTTTTTCCTGCAATAGGCATCTTAACTTCTTTAAAGCGTGCCTTTGTACCCGTGCCGGAAGTTACAACATCTTGCATCATATTTGTCAGCAAATAAGCAGAAGTCTTTTTTAATATCGGCTCTGGCTTTAACGTATTGTCAAGAATAGTTTTCCCTTCATGGTCAACAACCTTTGTATAAAGGATAGGCTTGTTATACATACCGTCATTTGCTATTGCACCATATGCGGCTGTTACTTCAAGCTGATTAATGCCCGATATACCTCCAAGACATGCCGCATACACATGGTCTGAGGGAGTTAGTGTTGAAAAACCAAATCTGTATAAATAGTTAATACAGTTTTCCAAACCTGTGTTATACATATTTTTAACGGTGATAACATTCATCGAGTCTCTTATAGCAATGCGAACCGTTCGTGGCCCTCTAAAACCGCCATACCAGTTAGTTGGTGAATAATTAACACCAGGTTCTTTTATTGTAAAAGGCGCATCGTCTATAACTGTTGCTGGCGTAATTAGCCCCATATCTATAGCCGGAGCAAATGATGCCAACACTTTAAAAACGGAACCCGGCTGCCTTTCGGATTGGGTCGCCCTGTTAAGACCACGGTTAGTAACCTTTGCACCACGCCCTCCAGCAATGGCTTTGACTTGGCCAGTACGATAATCCATAATAACCATCGCCGCCTGTGGTTGTGGAATAGCATAGAGCGTCTCGGCTAAAACCTCGCCAGATTGCCCCAAAAGCTCATCCTTAACCTTTTCTGTAAATGCGGTTACGTCTTCCTGAGTTTTTGCGGTGGTTTTTTTCTCGTGATGTGTTGTTTCACCTGTTACTGTATTATAAACGGATATTGTATAAGTAACGTCTATTTCGAATTCCGTACTTGGGAATAATTCTTCGTTCATAAACGCATCATCAACTATTTTTTGTATTGATGTATCTTGGGTTGAATATACAGACAAGCCGCCGGAATAAAAATAGTCCGAAGCTTCTTTTCTTGTATAATTGCCTGTCGCCTGCAAGTCTGAAATTACTTGCTCGATAATAGCATCATTAAAATAACTGTGAAAAGAAGGAGCTTCCAGCTTATCTTCTTTAACCTTTGTTATCTTAGCATAAACATCTTCATTAATTGCCTGTTCATGTTTATCTTCTGTTATGAATTCAAGCTCTAGCATTTTATCCAGCGTTGCAACTTGGCGCTCTCTATTGCTATCAGGCTCATTAATCGGAGAACGCATTGTTGGGTTTTGGGTTATTGAAGCTATTACTGCGCATTCAGCAAGGGTAAGATCGCCAAGCTCTTTATTAAAATAATGCTTTGCACCTGCCTTAACGCCCTTTTGCCCAGCCCCAAGACCAACCTCATTAAGATATTGTTCTAAAATATATTCTTTTGCTTCTTCCTTGCCACCCAATGATTCTTTAAGATTTTTTTCGAATTCTACAGCCAAATATTGCTCCTGAAGTTTTGTATCCCAAGAGTTTCGTTTAATGTTTAATTTGTTTTTTATAAACTGTTGTGTTATTGTACTCGCGCCCTGAGTATTGTCGGGATTAGTTAGATTGTTATAAACAGCGCGGAACAAGCCCTTAACGTCTACTCCGTCATGGCTATAAAACCGTTCATCCTCAATGGCAACAAAAGCGTTTCTTAAATTCATTGGGATTTCTTCAATAGAAGCAAACTCCCTATTCTCGCCGCTATTAAGCCTGTCAAGCTCCTCGCCTGTTTCAGCTGAATAAATTATTGTGGTATAGCTGCCTGGAGGCGCTTTGTCAATAAAACTAAGTTTTGGAGAGTTTTCAATAACTCCGAGATAAGCACCAACAACAGCGCCACCTGCAGAAAAGCATAAAATTAAAACACACACTATAGCAATCCTGAAAGCCACAACTCCAACCTTGTTTTTAACTTTCTTTGATTTGGAATTTATCTCTCTTTTTCTTTTTGCATTTTTGTTTTTTGAATAATCCATAACTTTATAATCCTCCTGCCAAACTCCTGAACAACGATGATTATAGCAGAACAGCAAAAAATAATAAAGTAAAATATTGTTGTTCAAGCCTTGTTTTGCTTTTTTGAAGCATACATATATTTAAAGAAGCTCTCGTTATTTTTTATATACGAAACTAAAGGAGAGATTGTTTCATTATGATATTTAAAGGGAAGTTATTCGGAAAGCCAATCAAAAGCCGAAAAGGCCTCAAAAAAAAACAAATAAAGCTATACATATTGATTGTTTTCACACTGGTCGTTGTTGCCGTTATAATGCTGTTTAGTGCTTTAGACAGTAGGTTTTTTCCGGCCGCTGTCAACATAGCAACAATAAACGCACAAGCAAGCATAAATCAATTTATAAATGAATCAGTTGATCAAGTAATGTCCAAACTATCGCTTAAAAGCGAAGATTTTTATACAAAAAGCCTTGATAACAATGGCAAGATCAATTCTTTGTCAGCCAACACGCTTTTAATAAACGATATATGTGGAAAACTTGCCGTTGAGATTTCCAACAGGCTCATATCAGAGAAGCCGGAAGTCGTTTCCATACCGATAGGCTCGCTTCTTGGCATAAACGTTCTTGCAAATATAGGGCCGGATTATAAGGTCGAAATTCTAAACAGCGGAAGGACTTCCGTAGATTATGAAACGCAATTTGTCTCCGCAGGAATAAACCAAATAAACTTCCAAATTTGGCTAAAGGTGGAATCCAGCATACAAATTGTTAACCCTATGCAAAATAAAGAGCTTGTTATTACAAGAAAGGTTGCGCTAGTAAACACCATAATAAATGGCGATGTTCCTGCCGGTATTTATCAGTTTAAATAGGTTAGAATTTTAATATCTCATTCTAAATCTGTGCTTGTTTCTGCGCTTCTTTCTAATCATGTGAATAATAGCAGCAATTAATAATAATAACGCTGCTATTGTTCCACCAATTATAGGCAATGATTTTGATGAAAACAACCATTGTTGAAACTGATTTATATTATAATCAATATCGGAATTAAATGTCCGTTCCAATGCCTCGTCTTTCGAAAATATGTCTGATGAATACAAAAGCTCGTCATCCAAATAATAGCTTATTTTTCCAATCGGTTGGTCTTTTTCTATTGGTGTTTTTAAAAATATCTCGCCAGATGGTACAACAGCCTCTCCCTCAACTGGTTCTTCCGGTGCGATTAATTCTTCATTATAATTAATACGTTTAACAATGCGCGCAAATTCGTCCTTGCTTAAAAAAGCGGAAAAAGAGCCGGTTGTATAAGTAGAAACGAAGCCTGGATCTCCCAATCGTGGATTAGATATTTTAACGTTGTCAAGCACATCTCCGCTTTCTTGAATGACTTCCGTATTAAATGTTTCAAAACCATAGTCAAACATTGCTATAGAGTCTGTCCATCTGGTGTTGTCCGGGCAAAACAACGCAACAGAAATATACTCCTTACCATCTTTTTCTGCCGAGCCTATAAGACAATTACCTGCCTCATCATTAAATCCTGTTTTTAATCCTGTGGCATAAGGATAATAATACTCTCCGTTTGGCACTAGCAGCTCGTTATGGGTTTTCCATTTTGAGCTTGTATATACCTGTGTCATTAAAGATGGGGCTGGATTCTCTCCTGCTCCGTTGCCGTTAAATTCCGGCTCTTTAACAATTTGTTTTATTAACTCATTGTTCATAGTGGCAGATGCAATTAGAGCCAAATCGTATGCCGTTGAATAGTGTTCGTCATTGTGATAGCCGTGAGGGTTTGTAAAATGAGAATCCAAAGCGCCTAAAGCCTTAGCCTTTTCGTTCATTAAATCACAGAAAAGCCTCTCAGCTTCCGGATAAGAAATATTATCGTTTTCTGAAACCTTTTTCGCAACGGCCATCGCCAGCGCGCAGCCGGAATCGTTGCCAGAAGGAATGATAAGCCCTCTTAACAAATTATCCACCCTTATTGTCTCGCCGACTTTATGCCTTGCCATGCTAGAATCTCCAGGAATTGTGGTGATTTCATTCCCCATAGTTATCATTTCGTCCGGCGACAAATAATCCAATGCGACAAGCGCTGTTAGAATCTTTGTTGTGCTCGCGGGATACATGCGTTTATGTTCATTCTTCGCAAATAAAACCTTTCCCGTTGTTTTATCTATCAAAATCGCAGCCTCGGCTGCAACGTAGGGCTCTTTTGATTGCTCCGCATTTAAAACTAAAATACTATTTATAGTTAAAATAAATGATATACTAAAACAGATGACGCTTTTAAAAATATTTTTCATGACATGATGCTCCTTTAACAATATATACCTGATCTTACAATAAATGTTTCTCTAGTTTGTAAACATTATAACCAAAATTGATTTAGAAGTAAACACTATAAATGCTTATTATTAAGTTATTATTTTTATTTTTTAAAGAGCTGCAAAAAAAATGTTAGAAACAGTTGACTTTTAGAAAATTGTATTGTATAATCCAAAAGTATTCTGCCTAAGACAGCGGGCGCATCATGCGTAAGGTTAGGTTTTTAACCGCCTGCCGAGGTTATAAATGCTTTTAATCGATATTTGATTATGCTTATAACACCTCATTGTCTTTTCGGGCGGTGAGGTTTTTATTTTGTTTCTATAACAATTAAGGAGGTGTATTTGTGCCTAAAATTGAACAAAAATCAGTGGTTGTCAACGAAATTAAAGAAAAGCTTAATAAAGCTGTGTCCCTTGTTTTGGTTGATTCAAGAGGATTGACTGTTGAACAGGATACGTCCCTTAGAAAAAAACTTAGAGAAGCCGGCGTTGATTATAAGGTTTATAAAAACACTATGATTGAGCTTGCAATAAAGGATACCGCTTTTGAAGGTATAGCGCCGCACTTAACTGGCCCTACTGCTGTTGCTATTTCTTATGATGATGCCACAGCAGCAGCAAGAACTATAAACAAAGAGCTTAAAGCTATGCCTAAACTTGAGTTTAAGGCAGGTGTCGTTGAAAGTACGGTTTATGACGCAGCCGGAATAAAACTTATTGCGGAAATCCCGTCAAGGAACGAGCTTTTGTCCAAGCTTCTTGGTTCGTTCAAATCACCTATGTCTTCATTTGCAAGGCTTGTTAACGCTCTTGCTGAAAAAAAGGCTGAAGGTGCTGAAGCTTAGAAAAATAATTGTATAAACTAATATTTATATTTTTTGGAGGTGCTTTAAAATGGCTAAATTAACAATTGATGAAATTATTGCTGCTATAAACGAGCTTTCTGTTTTGGAGCTTAATGATTTGGTTAAACAGGCTGAAGAAGTATTTGGCGTTTCTGCTGCTGCTGGTGTTGTTATGGCTGCTGGCGGAGCTGCTGCTGGCGCAGCTGTTGAAGAAAAGACTGAGTTCGACGTTGAGCTTACTAACGTTGGCGCTGAAAAGATTAAAGTTATCAAGGTTGTTAGAGAGCTTACTGGCCTTGGTCTTAAAGAAGCTAAAGACCTTGTTGACAATGCTCCTAAGATTCTTAAAGAAGCTGCATCAAAAGAAGATGCTGAAGCAATTAAGGCTAAACTTGCAGAAGTTGGAGCTACTGTTACTGTTAAATAATAACGCCTAGTCTTTTAAGAGGCTGTAATATTAATTGCAGTCTCTTAATTTATATGGCTTTAAGCTTCAAAAACATATACATTTTTGCTTATTTTTGTTGCAACTCGAATGTGTGTGTGATATAATACAAACGTTATGTTTATGAGATATATGAAATGGAAGCTTCTGCATTGACGATTCCCTTTCTATAATGCAGGGACGCCAAAATGTGTCCCAATTTAGATTAAGAAAGAGGTGTTTTTATGAAAACAGACATTCAACCAAAATACTATCAAGCAACAGTAAAATGCAACTGCGGAAATGAATTTGTTGCGGGTTCCACTAAAGAATCAATTCATGTGGAAGTTTGTTCAAAATGCCATCCCTTCTATACAGGAAGCCAGAAGCTCCTCCTTGAAGCAGGCGGCCGTGTTGAAAAATTCAAGAAAAAATACAATATGTAATTTATTGAAAACGGCAAGGGCTGGGGATAACTCAGTCCTTTTTTGTAAAATAACCGTTAAATTTTTTACAGCAGAAGTGGGGAGGATATATGAAGGTAAAAGACGTTCTTAGAGATAAGCCTCTTATTAAAAACAGCATCGGGGGCCAGGCAGTTTTAGAAGGCGTTATGATGCGCGGTAAAAATATGTATGCCCTTTCTGTCCGAACACCGGAAAAGATTGTAAAAACAGTCAAAAAGCCGTTTAACCTTGCTGCAAACAAATATAAATTTTTAAAATGGCCTCTCGTGCGCGGTGTGTATTCGTTTATTTCATCTATGATTATGGGTATGAGTGTGTTATACGAATCAGCCGAAATGGCCGGCTTAAATGACTTGGAGGAGGAAGAGCCTTCAAAGTTTGATCAATTCTTGCAGAAGAAATTTGGCGATAGGCTGTTTGATATAATCATGGTTTTTAGCGTTGTTGTCGCTATCGCTATGAGTATAGGTATTTTTATGGTGCTTCCTGCTTTTATTGGTCAGTTCTTAAAGCCGATTTTGCAGGATAATCTCTCGCTTGTTGTCGTATTCGAGGGTATAATTCGTATTTTGATTTTCCTTTTATATATGTATCTAGTTTCAAAATTAAAGGATATTCAAAAAGTATTTAAATATCATGGCGCCGAGCATAAAACAATTAATTGCTATGAGCATAAAGAAGAAATGACGGTCGAAAACGTAAAAAAATATTCACGACTTCATAAACGCTGCGGAACCAGCTTTTTGCTTTTGGTTATGATTGTCAGCATGGTTGTTTTCTTCTTTGTGTATACTGATAACCTTATTATTAAGGTGGCTTCAAGGATTTTGCTTGTTCCTCTTATCGCAGGCATATCATATGAGCTTATCAGATGGGCAGGAAAGTCCGATTCTTGGCTTGTGGGTATTATAAGCTATCCTGGCCTCTGCCTGCAAAAGCTTACGACAAATGAACCAGATGATGATCAGATAGAGGTTGCAATAGCTGCGCTAAAAGGTGTTTTGGAGGATGAGCCGCCAAATGAAGCTTAAAAGTTTGCTCTCCCAAGGCAAAACATATCTCAATACTTATTATCCCCATAACGATACCAATTTGCTGGATGCAGAAATTTTGCTTATGCATGTTTTAAACTGTGACCGTTTAAGGCTTATTGTGGATTCTGAAATAGAGATAAAACCAGAGCAATCTGAGATGTATATGAGCGATATAAAAAAGCGTTCTTGCGGCATGCCTGTGCAGTATATAACAGGAAAATCTGAGTTTATGGGTCTTGACTTTTCTATAAATCAAGGCGTTCTTATCCCTCGCTGTGATACGGAAATATTGGTTGAAGCTGTTATCAATTATATAAAAGACAGACCGGCTAGAATAATTGAAATAGGTACAGGATCGGGATGTATTTCCATATCTATTGCAAAGTTTTGTAAAAATGTGCATATTACAGCTGTTGATATCAGCGATAAAGCTCTTGAGCTTGCCAGGAAGAATGCAGCAAATAACAGTGTTGCAGAAAGAATTGCATTTTTAAAAAGCAATATTTTTGAAAATATAGATTTGTCTCAAAAGGTTGATATAATTATCTCAAACCCACCGTATATCAAAACCGAAGAAATCAATACGCTTGGTAAAAACGTTAAAGATTTCGAGCCTTTATTGGCTCTTGATGGCGGCGAAGACGGTTTGGATTTTTATAAAGAGATAACCGCCAAATCTTGCAACTATTTGGTTTCTGGTGGAATGCTGGCTTTTGAAATTGGTTATAATCAAAGGCAAGATGTTTGTAATATAATGATTAAAAATGGCTTTGCAGATATTATTTGTCTTAAAGACTTGGCAGGGCTTGATAGGGTTGTTTATGGATTTTTGGCTTAAATAAAGACAAGGTGCGTTATTTGCAGCTATGTCTTATGCAAGGAGTGTTAAATAAATGTTGGACCGCTTGGAGGATATAGAGCAAAAGTATATACAGCTTTCCGAAAAGATAAGCGATGCAAACATAATCTCTAATCAGGGTGAATGGCGCGAGCTTATGAAAGAACATAGCTCTCTCACGCCTATTGTTGAAAAATACAGAGAATATAAAAAAACAGTGCAAGATTTTGAAGAAAGCAAGCAAATGCTTGAAGAATCGCTAGACGAAGAAATGCGGCAGCTTGTTAAAGAAGAATTTGCGGAAAATAAGCAAAAAATAGAGGTCATAAAGGAAGAATTAAAAATATTGCTTTTGCCGAAAGACCCTAATGATGAAAAAAACGTTGTGATGGAAATCCGGGGCGGTGCTGGTGGAGACGAAGCTGCTCTTTTTGCTGCAAACTTATTCAGAATGTATTACAGATACGCTGAAAGGCATAGATGGAAAACGGAATTGATGAGCATAAACGAGTCTGAAGGCGGCGGCATAAAGGAAGCTGTTTTCATGGTTTATGGCAAGGGGGCTTATTCCCGCCTTAAATACGAAAGTGGTGTTCATAGAGTTCAGCGTATACCCGTTACTGAATCAAACGGCAGGATACACACCTCAACCGTTACTGTAGCTGTTTTGCCGGAGGCCGAGGATGTTGACATTACGCTTGATATGAATGAGGTGCGTATTGATGTCTTCCGTTCGTCTGGAAATGGCGGCCAAAGTGTTAATACGACCGACTCTGCTGTTCGTATCACCCATTTGCCGACAGGTATTGTTATTTCATGTCAGGATGAAAAATCACAGCTTAAAAATAAAGATAAAGGATTGAAGGTTTTGCGTGCGAAGCTCTATGAGCTAGAGCAGGAGAAACTTCATGCAGAGCAATCAGCTCAAAGAAAAAGCCAGGTAGGTTCTGGAGATAGAAGCGAAAAAATCCGTACTTATAATTTCCCGCAAGACAGGGTTACGGATCACAGAATCGGGCTTACGCTCCACAAGCTTAATGCTATTTTAGACGGAGATCTGGATGAGCTGATGGATACGCTGATTACGACAGAACAGGCTGAAAGGCTCAAAGGCGTTAACAGCTAATAAACTGATTTAAAATTACAAGGGAGGACATAATGTGGCTTTAAACGTTATTAATAAAATGGTATTGCCTCATGAAATAAAAGAAATATTAAGAAGCCCCGGGCTTGAAATTATTATCCCGGAAAGCCGTGAAGAACTTTTGGAGCTTTCTGTTGGTGGCCCTAATAATGACACGTTTGACGTTGAGTATGATGTTCCGGGAAAGGGCATGATTCGTGAGGCATTTGTTGTTAAGTGTAAAAATGCAATAGTAGGAAATTATGATGATATCTATATGCGCCGCCGTGATCCAAACAGCATGATTATAGCGGACGAATTGCCTACGGATAAGAAAATATATGAAGATCATTTTGATGAAAGTTTTGAAACTACAAGGAAAGAAACTCTTGATTGGCTCAAAAATCAAAAAAGCATATTGTTTATGCCTTTTTATGCAGGAAATAGCGACCTTGGGCTTGGTTACCCTGCCCTTTTGATTGCTCCTGCGAATGCTGCTTTTTTCGCGGCCGCCCTTGCGGACATACAAGGCTTTATTCCTAAAAGCAAAGTTCCGAATTACTTTAAGCCAAAAGCAACGATTTATGTAGCACCGCCTTTTAGGCACACCCATTACAATGGAAAGCAAGTCGTTATACATAACAGGCTTTTTGATATGCATGAGGTCTTTTCATATAATCTTTATCCAGGCCCCAGTGCAAAAAAAGGTATTTATGGCGTGCTTCTTAATATAGGCGAACAGGAAAAATGGGTAACGCTTCATGCTTCTTCGGTTAAGGTTATTACTCCTTATGAATTGTCTGTTTGTATTCTTCATGAAGGTGCTTCCGGAAGCGGCAAAAGCGAAATGCTTGAACAATTTCACCGCCAGCCGGACGGTCGGCTCTTGTTGGGGGAAAACATAGTTACAGGGGAAAGACATGTGCTTGCTATAACAGATTCTTGCGAGCTTCACCCTGTTACGGATGATATGGCTCTTGCGCATCCATCTTTGCAAAATGATAGCAACAAGCTGGTTGTAGCTGATGCAGAAAACGGCTGGTTTATGCGTGTAGACCATATAACACAATACGGTACAGCGCCAGACATGGAGAAAGCGACGATACATCCAAAAGCTCCACTTGTGTTTATTAACATGGAGGCGGTTCCGAATTCTACTTGCCTTATTTGGGAACCGATTATGGATGCTCCGAGTTCACCCTGTCCTAACCCGAGAATTATTATGCCAAGAAAGATGGTACACAACCACGTTGACGAAGCGGTTGAAATAGACGTAAGAAGCTTTGGTTTTAGACAGCCGCCAACTACTTTAGAGAAGCCTAATTATGGTATTGCCGGTCTGTTCCATATTTTGCCGCCTGCTCTCGCTTGGCTTTGGAGACTTGTTTCTCCCCGTGGTTATGCAAATCCCAGCATTATGGATTCATTAGGTATGGAGAGTGAAGGCGTCGGATCATACTGGCCTTTTGCAACTGGAAAAATGGTTGATCAGGCAAATCTATTACTAAAACAAATTCTTAAAACGCCTTCAACAAGATATTTGCTTATTCCAAATCAACATATAGGAGCATATAAAGTAGGCTTTGCAGGCCAATGGGCAACAAGGGAATATGTTGCAAGAAGAGGCGGCGCAAAGTTTAGGCAAGAAGCATTGGTAGAATCACGTTGTCCTTTGCTAGGCTATTCCCCCCACTCAATAAAAATTGATGGAACGCAGCTTCCTAAGATGTTCTTGCGTGTTCATTTACAGCCGGAGGTCGGCGAGGTAGGCTATGATAAAGGCGCTGAGATGCTTAATAACTTCTTCAAAAAAGAGTTGCAGAAATATTTAACACCAGACCTTGATCCACTTGGCGAAAAGATTATTGAAGCATGCTTAAATAACGTTGGAGTCCAAGACTATTATGACTTGATACCCAAACTATAAAATAAATTAAAATGCCGTCTACTTAAATTAATAGTAGGCGGCATTTAGTATATTATACTTAATTTAAAAATATAAAAACCTCACAAAATAACTATTTGTAAGGTCTTACGGTTTTGGTCATGAGTCAC
>CAYVCG010000038.1:0-19183 GCA_964449985.1 uncultured Defluviitaleaceae bacterium | reverse complement strand
AAAGCTTGATGCAAAGTAATAACCGATAACGGGCATAGCTGCTTGGGCAATACCAAAGGATATACCGAATTTAAGCATAGATGATATTTTTAGCTTTTTCATTGAAATACCATTCGCAATGGAAACGGCAAATGCATCCATAGCCAGACCGACCGCTATCAGTATTACGGATATAATATCCATACGCATTCTCCTAAAATGTGATTTATTAGTGCTTGTATATAAATGGTTGTACTGTAAAATATATTTTTAAGAGGGTTTTTTTATGACAAGATTATTATGCTCTTTAAATTTTAGCTTATCCAAAGTGTGGATAGGTTTTTTATAGTGTTTTGTCATAACTTGATGTTGATATTTATTTTTTTTTATATTATTATAAAATAAGAGCTGGTTATTGTGTTGTATTTTGGAAATCAGTTATGAGTATTGTAATATAACAAAGTGATAATTATATAAGTATTAGTTTTTTAGAGGTGTACCATGTATAATCATGATCAAAATAATGAAAACAAATTTTTGAGAAATACTTTTGATTCTGATGAAGTAAAAGCTCCTATTTCAAACGGAGTGATCAGAAAGAGCAGCCTTCCTAGGCCAAATTCAAGGCAAAGCGCTAGAAATAAGGCTGCGATAAGCAAAAGTAATAGAAAGCGTAAGCTTATAAAAAAATATGTTATTATGACGATGCTTAGTATCGTCTTGTTTTTTTCGGTTATGCTTATATCGGCGGTTGCATTTATTGTGATTTATGGCAAAAAAAATGTTCAACCACCACTGCCGAACGATATTACTCTAGTTCAGGCAATCAATAGCAATGATCCAGGAGAGCAAAAAGGCTTTTTTGAAAACATTGTGGATACTTTGATCCAAGCCCCGAGAAAGACCAATATTCTTATAATGGGAACAGACCAAGGTGGTGGTCTTTCAGACGTTATTATTGTTGGTAGCTTTGACAGCGTTACAAAGAAGATTGATATTATTTCCATACCTCGTGATACGCATGTTTCTATCACAAAAGAGCAGGTTAAGGAAATAAAGAATAACGGGAATTCTCATGTGCCTTCCAGCGGCAATATGAAAATAACTGAGCTTCATAGCTATGCCGGTTCTCTGGGCAACGCTATGGTTCAATCAGAGGTCGAGAGCTTGCTAGGTATTAAAATAAATTATTATGCAGAAATAGACCTTAAAGCTTTTAGAAATATAGTTGATTTGGTAGATGGCGTTTATATGGATATACCAGCGGGAGGGCTTTTTTATAGCGATCCGGAGCAGAATTTAAAGATATCCGTGCCGGAAGGCCGTCAGCTTTTAGACGGAAAAATGGCAGAAGGCGTTGTGCGCTATCGCAACAGCTATGTAAGGGGCGATCTGGATAGGGTTGATATGCAAAAGCGGTTTATGAAAGAGTTTTTTGCGCAGGCGCTTACGAAAGATAAGGTTTTCGGAAATATGGGAGATTTTATCGGGATTGTACTTACCTATGTTAAGACAGATTTTGGGCTCACTGATATACCTCAATATTTAACGTCATTTTCTGGTTTGAGTGCTGATAAAATCAGCTTCTATACGATGCCGGGGGATGCGCGGTATATATATGGTGGATGGTATTATTATCAGGATATGGAAGAAATCCAAAAGCTTATTGAAAGCACATTTCTAAACTTTGATGTAGAATCCAATAAGAAAGACGAAACCGAAATTGCAAATAAATCTGATGGTTTGAAAATACAGCTGTTTAATGGCAGCGATAAATCAACAATATTATTCTCTACAATAGAAAAACTAACAGAAGATGGATTTATTGTTACAGATGCGGGAGACTATGTTGGGACAAAGACAAATAAAACTCGTATAATTGCAAAGGATGAAGACATTGGCAACAATCTTAAATCATACTTTAAAAATGCTTCTGTTGACTTAGATTCCGAAATAGCCAAAGGATTTGATATCGTTATAATTTTAGGTAAAAGTGAATAATTTGACTGCATTAAAAAAGGGCTTTACCGCTCTTTTTTATTTACAAAAATTTTATGATGATAATGTTTCTGTAAAATTACGAGTAACAAAAAGGTACAAGCAGACATATATTAAAATTAGTAGAACGAGTAACAAACAAAGGCTTAATTGACATGATGTTGCTTACGGAAAATGAAGTCATGTTGGGAAGTTCTGCGAAGGCTAAGGATTTATTAATGAACCAAAGAAGGTAGGGTATTAATTATGGGAATGCCAAAAATAGTACCTGGTTGCGGTATTAGTATATAAGATGCATTAGCTGATGTTATTGAAACGATTGCATTACAGGAGGCAGGTCTTTCTCACATAATAAATGCTGAAGGAGAGATCTTGCAGTATTTTGTCGAAAGACCTCTTGTAGCGGGAAGGTTTACGCCTGATGAATTAGTAACCGCAAACAGTTCAATCGAAGACCTAATTAATGCTATATCAGCTATAGAGCAATCGCTCAATGCAAAACTGCAAACAGCTTTGTCAACTCTATAGCATCCAAAAGGCTAGGGACTAAAGAAGAATAAAGTCTTAATAAAGATCTTTATAAAGCACTTATGAGGATTACACGCCTTAAGCTCCTGAAAAAGGGAGCTTAAGGGTAAGTGAGTCATTAAAAGCTTTTTAGTATAATATAATAAATAACAGGTATAAAGACTGACGGAAGAAGATTCGCGATCTTTATTTTTTTTATTTCTAATATATCTAGGCCTATTGCTGCTATCAAAACGCCCCCCACGATTGAAATTTCTCGGCTCATATCCTCAGTAAAATAAGGCTCAAAAAAACCGGATAATAAAGTAAGGCTGCCTTGATAAACAAAAACGGATACAGCAGCGAATACAACCCCAATTCCAGACGATGCCGCGATAATGACAGATGCAACGCCATCCAAAATTGATTTAATATATAGTAATTGATGATCATTCTGGGTTCCGCTTTGTATTGCGCCTAAAATAGACATTGATCCAACGCAAAACAATATACTTGCGTGTACAAACGATTTTGAAAATGAATTGTCGCTGTTTGCCACTTTGTTTTGTAAGTACGCCCCAAAACGATTAATTTTACGCTCCAAACCTATTGCTTCTCCTATGATGCCGCCTATAACAAGGCTTATTATAAACAAAATCGGGTTTGCCTCCGGTAAGATCATTTTTGATATAGATGAAGCAATACCCACAAATACAACAGATATACCTATAGCCTGCATAATAATATCTTTATATTTATCTGTTAGTCTATTTTTTATAAATGTCCCCGCAAGCCCTCCTGCAATTATTGCAGACGTATTAATTATAGTACCTAACATTTTCATTATTCTCCCACAAGTTTATTTTTGAGCAACAAAACTGTTTTATTATAACATCTGTAAAGCAATATTTCCATCCCAAAAATTTTGTTTCGCGACCTTTACCTTTCATAAAAAATATCATTTGTTGACTTTTATTTTTTCATCATGATATAATTGCAGAGAGATTTATATTCTAAAAAATCCTTTATATACAAGGAGTGTGTTTAAATGAAATGTGTAATTTGCGGTGAAGAAAATTCCGATAGCGCAAAGTTTTGTATTGCATGCGGCTCGGGCCTTGTTACAAATGAACCAACAGAAAATCATGAAAAATCCGACATTCAGCAACCTGAATCAATACCACAAGCGCCACAGACTCAATTCGTATTGCCTGACAAAGAAACGCATCAACAGCCTTATATCGCTCCGGCTGGCCAAGAAGCTCCTCAACAGCCTTATATCGCACCTGACCAAGCAACGCCTCAACAGCCTTATACTGCTCAGCCGCCTTATCCATATCCGCCTAATGATAACCAACAAGGATATTATGCTCCACAAGGGCAGGGGGTTCCAACACCAGGCGGTTATCCTTATTATAACAATGCCTATGTTCCTCCTGCTAAAACTGCAAAAAAGAATACAATGGTAAAACTGCTGGCTATTGCCGTTCCTTTGGCGGCTGTTATTGCATTATGCGTAATGTTCCTGCCTTCCTTGCTAAATAGCGGTGGGGTTGTTATAACAAATAACATTGAATTTTATGGCACTGAAGATGGCTCTATTGTTTTAATTAATGATAATACCCCGATTAAATTTGATGAGGATATTATTTCTATGGAAAAAAATTTTGATGCAAGCAAAGCTGTTGTTTTAGTAGATAACGGATCGGATGGATATACCGGTTCGCTTTGGTATGTTTCTGCCAATGATAAGTTTAAAATAGCTGATGATGTCGCAAGTTATGTAATGTCTGATTCTGGTGATGGAATCGCTTATTGTGTCAAGAATGACGATGAGAATTATACCGGCAACCTCAATCTATATGTTGTAAGCAAAAAAGAAGTTCAGCTTATTTCAAAAAATGTATTCTATGAGTTTAGCATGTCAATATCGCCGGACGGAAAAACAGTCGCCTATGTCGAAGGCAATTATTATGAAGATGATGAATTTACGGGATATATTAAAAAAACCGGTGCTGATGCGGAAAAGCTTGGTGCTAATAAGCGTTGCATCGCTGTTTCGGACAACGCTATTTACGCTTACTATGTTAAATACAGTGGCAGTGGAGAAGAATTATACGTTAAAAACGGTGAAAATGATATTAAGTTAGCTATATATCCCGATAGCATTTTATTTAATGCGGACTATTCCCAGGTCATTGTTAGCTATGACAATAAAGCCTATATCTCGCTTAATGGAAAGGATAAGCAAAAAATTGCAAATGCTTCTGTGTGGGGCGTTCTGCTTCACGATAGGCAATCTATTAATTATAATTCGTTTAATGAATATCTCACCAATGTTTACAATATTAAGGATTTTGCGGGAGTATCACTTATTTCCAATAATGATGATGTATTATATATTAATAAAGACTACGAAACTACAAAGGTTATATCAAGTACATACTCGGGCAATTATCAAATGGCTGCTAACGGTAAAACTATATTTTATCTTGACAGATCCGATAAGCTTTGCAAGATGGATGTTTCGAGGCCTGATGCTGAAAAAATAATTATTGCTGAAGATGTTTATAGCTTTTTACCAACCGATGATGGTAATACTGTATATTATATAAATTCGTATGATGAGCTTTGGGCGGCGGTTGGAACATCAAAGCCTGTGAAAATATCAGATGATGTTTACGGTGGATTGGTTATACAACAAGGAAGCAACCGTGTATTTTTCCTAACTGACTATTCCTCATATTCGGGAACGCTGTATTATAGCGATAATGGGGGCAAGAGGGTGAAAGTGCAGGGGGCAGACGATGTGTATTCAATGCATTCCGGTGGAAAATATATCTATTATTTTAGCGAATATGACAGTGACTCAAGTACGTGTGATGTTTATATCAACTCCGGTGATGGTAAATCTATAAAATTAGCAGAGGGAGTTTTTAAATAATAATGCAAACAGGAGACGCTGATGGCTTTTGTGACGACCGCAATAAATGCTTATACTATACACTCAACCGTTCTGAGCGAAAAACAATAGCTATTCGCATAACCAAGGATGCTACGATTGAAGTGGGCGCGCCGCTTAAAATGCCCAAGTCCGACATTAACAAGTTTGTGCAGTCCAAAGAAAAATGGATAACAAAACATTTGTTAGTACGAATGGCATATATTGAGCAAAAGGCAAAGTTTTCATTAGATTACGGCGATATGGTTCTGTATCGTGGCAGGGAATATCCGATTATCATGAAATCCGGAGACCGCATTGGCTTTGATGGGAGCATCTTTTATATGTGTGAGGGGCTAAGCGCAGAGGAGATAAAATTTGCTGTAATTCAGCTTTACAAAAAGCTTGCAAAGCGCGATTTGACAATCAAAGTCATTGATTTTGCCAAGCAAATGAATGTAAGGCCGATTGCCGTAAAAATCAATTCTGCCAAAACCCGATGGGGCAGTTGTAGCGGGAAAAACAGCATCAATTTTTCATGGAGACTAATCATGGCCGATGACGCTGCGATAGATTACGTCGTCGTCCATGAGCTTGCTCATATTAAGGAGCATAACCATTCCTCTCGGTTTTGGGATGTGGTGAAAAACGTTTTCCCTGATTATATAGAGCGGCAGAATAGGTTGAGGGCGTTACAGGTGAAGCTGTCTGTGGAGAATTGGGAATAAGTTTATCGCTTATTGCTTAAACTCTGTCATGTGTTGATTAATGTTTTTAAACAAAAAAACCGCCATTTAACAGGGCGGCAGCATTTCGGGATTATTTTTTGCATATAATTTTAGTCGCTATGGGTTTATACCTCTTGCTTTTAAAACGTGGCTCATTTTTTGAAATCAGAAAATATGTTAGGAACATAAGTATCAGCCCCAAGCAGAAGCTGACTAGCTCATTGTATGCGATGTCAAAATATCCGTTTATTTGGGTTCCTGCAAAAAAGCCTAAAAGAAGCGCCAGAAATGGCACGCCATACATTATAGCCACAGCCGATAGAAAAACAGACTCATTAAGCTCTATACTAACATGATCACCGATTTTGGCCCCGCAGGCGTTTTGGACTGATATAATCATTTCCTGGGAATTAAGCCCTGTAATGCAAGCGCCGCATTTTGCGCATGCCTCAGAGCGAGCCATACTAACGGTTATATCGTTGTTATTTAGATCAATTACTAAGCCTGTTTCTCCCATAGGAATCACCCACTTTATAAAATAGCACGTAGTGTTTTTTAGACATAAAAAACTCCTCCGTGCCGTAAGTTAAGAAAGTTTAAAACCGATAATGGTAGGTGGTTGTAGCCCTTTTAACCGCATGCCCTGTAATAAAATTACAGTACGCAACTTAGAGAAAAGAAGACTATTATCCCGTATAAAAACTGTTGGTTAAAAACGTTATATTAACGCGCACACAGAAGAGTTCTTTTATGAAACATATTATACTATATAAATGCTAAAAAATCAAGTCCCAATTCCTAGGCTTATATTTGTCAATTGTGCATACAATTACCATGCATTGAGTATAAATATTGTCAGTATATTGTCTTGACAAAATGCATGATTGGGAATAGAATGTTATGCGAGGGTAACATTTTTAAATTTTTTTGTTGTAATGTTAGCCGGGATTAACATTTGGTATTGGAGGTGTATAATATGCAGAAAACATTAAAGCAGTTTTTGCCGGGCGAATGCGGAACGGTTGTCCGTGTTACAGCTCAGGGTGCGATAAAAAGAAGGCTTTTTGATATGGGGGTTACGCCGGGCGCATATGTTGTTATGCGAAAGACAGCTCCTTTTGGTGATCCTGTTGAAATAAGAATCAGAGGATACGAACTTTCACTTCGCAAAAGCGAATCCGAATACATAATTATGGAGCAAGAGGAGACGTCTTGCTCTCATAACAACTGCTGCTCAAAAAAGGGAGGAATGTGCTATGCGGGTTGCTCTGGCAGGAAATCCTAATTGCGGCAAGACAACGCTGTTTAATGCTTTGACGGGCAGCACGGCTCATGTTGGTAACTGGCCGGGCGTTACGGTAGATCGAAAGCAGGGCAAATACAAGGGGCTTTCAGAGGATATAGAAGTTATTGATCTTCCCGGTATTTATTCCCTTTCGGCATATTCCCCAGAGGAGCTTGTGGCCAGAAACTATATTTTGCATGAAAAGCCGGACGTTATTATTAATATTATTGATGCAACAAATTTGGAAAGAAATCTTTATTTAACGACGCAGTTATTGGAAACGGATATCCCTGTTTTGGCGGCAGTAAACATGATAGACCTTTTGGAAAAAGGTCACATGACTATTGATATGCAGGTTTTGGAGGCAGAGCTTGGTATACCGGCTGTGGAAATCAGTGCTATAAAAAATCAGGGTTTAAAGCCAATGATGGAAAAGGCTGTTGAAATAGCGAAAGACGGTCGTAAGGGCTGTTCTGTGCTTTCAGTAAGTAGCTTTGGTGTGAAATTTGATGAAATGGTTAATATTTTAAAGGCTAACAATATTAATCATGCATATTTTAGAACCGTGAAAATTCTAGAAGAAAATGAACGTAATCCGCATTTGGACGAGGAGACAAAAAGGCAGGTCTTTTCCATAAAAGACAGTATTATTCTGGATGAAATATTTGAAGGCGATTTTGAAGCGGCCATAGCGGATTGGCGATATAAATACATAACTAGCAATTACAAAAAAAGCGTTACGTATACAAGAGGGCATGATTATAAAACATATTCAGATAAAATTGACACTGTGCTGACCCATAAATGGTTCGGCATACCTATATTCTTTTTTATTATGTTTCTGTGCTTCCACCTGACGTTTTCTGATAATATGTTTTTTATAACAGGATTACCATCGCCGGGTGTGTTTTTGGTTGGCGTTTTTGAGGTCGTTATTGATTTTTTAACTAACGGCATGGCAAATTTCTTGGTATCAGCCGGGATAGACAGCAGCTCTTGGATTTACGGCCTTATAATTAATGGCGTTTTTGCCGGTGTTGGTTCTGTTTTAACGTTTATACCGCTTATTATGATTTTGTTTTTGTTCCTGTCGATAATGGAAGATTCCGGATATATGGCTCGTGGAGCTTTTCTTATGGATAGGCTGTTGCGCAAGTTCGGCGTATCAGGAAAGGCATTTTTGCCACTTTTGATGGGGTTTGGCTGCTCCGTTCCAGCTATTGCGGCGACAAGAACGCTGGAAAACGAAAATGAAAAGAAAATAACGATAATGCTTATGACCGGCTTTTCCTGCGGAGCGAAGCTGCCGTTATGGACAGTGTTTGCGGCGGCATTTTTCCCACAGGATTCTGATTTAATGGTATTTGGCATTTATGTTGCCGGGGTTGTTTTTGCTTGTATTTTTGGGTTTATATTAAAAAAATTCTTCTTTAAAAGCGAAGCTTCTCCATTTATTATGGAGCTTCCTGCGTATCATATGCCTCAGGCTAGGAATATATTTATTCATTTATGGGAAAAGGTTAAGGATTATGTTACAAGAGCTGCAACGGTTATTGCAGGCTCAACGGTTGTTATTTGGTTGTTATCAAACTTTAATTTCTCAATGCAAATGGTTGAGGAAAACAGCCATGGCAGTATGCTAGGAACTATCGGAAGCATTATCCAGCCGCTGTTTGTACCACTTGGATTCGCATTAGATATTGTTAATGGCTGGAAGAACATAGTCGCGATATTTACTGGCGGGGTTGCTAAAGAAATGGTTGTTGCAACATTGGGGGTTTTGTATGGAGATGCCGGGGGTTCTGGTGGCTCACTTGCATCAGCCCTTGGCTCTATTTTTACGACCCCTGCGGCGATTTCATTCATGCTGTTTAATTTGCTCAGTGTGCCGTGTATGGCGGCGGTGGCTTCTGCAAGGGCAGAGCTTAAAAGCAACAAATGGATGCTTATTGTAGTGTGTTATTGGTTTGCTTCGGCCTATATTGTTTCTTTCCTAGTTTATCAAATCGGTACGTTATTAGGGTTTTAGCATGTATAAATACGGTTCAAAACATAAGCCTCGATTTTCATAATCATCATATTTTCTGCTTTCCTTCATGATGAGGCTTGTGAATTCTGATGCTGTGTGAATGCTTTGTTCTATTGGGTTTCCTGTTAATAACTTGCCGATGAATACGCTGGCGAACAAGTCTCCCGTGCCAAACATTTTAAAAGGCAGTAAATCATATTCAAGCTCTATATAGCCTTCTTCATTATACAGGCAGTTATAGAGCTTATTTTTGCGCACTATTCCCTTTATAATAACATGCTTTGCCCCAAGAGCGAAAATGTTTTTGGCCAACTCCTTTATTGATGAAGGAGCAACATCAGACTCGTTGTATTCCTCACCGCATAAAAGGCACGCTTCAGTCAGGTTTGGCAAGACGATGTCGGCTTTAGAAACCATTGATTTTAGTGCATCGCAAAGCGCAGGTGTAAAGGATTTATAAGCAACACCATTATCCCCCATAATAGGGTCTACAATCGTTATTGGAGGGTTTAAAGAGTCTATAAAACTATTTAAAAGCCAAGCTTGTTCATATGAACTTAAAAACCCTATATAGACGGCTGTCGTTTTAAGCCCGATGCTTTGCCAATGGTTGATATACGAAGGCATTAAAGGAGTCAGGTCTTGCAAAGAAAAACCCCTGAATTTCATATTCGTGGACAAAACAGCGGTAGGAAGAGGGCAAACCTCAGCACCACAAGCAGAGATTGCGGGGATTGCTATGGATAATGCGCATTTCCCAAAACCTGATAAATCGTTTATTGCTATAACCCTCGGTAAATCCAGCATATATATTGCTCCTTTTTTAAGGTTTTTATTATTTTATACAAATAAAAAAGCTGTGTCAATCTAAAGCTAAAGATAGTTTTAGCGTTTGGTTCAAAAACTTAGCGAAAAACTATTTAATAATAGGCATGTCTATGATAAAATATATAAAAATTTGTTAAAACAGGTGGAAAAATAATGAGTATAGATTTAACTAAGAATGGATATAGCTTTGAAGATTTAAACGAAATAATCGCTATTTTGCTGGGAGAAAACGGTTGTCCGTGGGATAGAGCACAGACCCATAAATCCCTTATGGAATGCTTGTTAGAAGAATGCTATGAGGTTATAGATGCGGTTAATTGCGAAGATAAAGTGGCGATGTGTGAAGAATTGGGCGATGTATTATTGCAGGTAGTTTTTAATGCCAAGCTCTCGGAAAACAACGGCGGTTTCGACATAAGCGCAGTTATAGACGGGATATGCAAAAAAATGATACGCCGCCATACCCACATTTTCGGAGGGGATAGGGCAAATAATGCTGATGAGGCATTAATTACGTGGGAAGAGAATAAAAAGGCGGAAAAAGGGTACAATTCAGTTACACAGAGCATAGTATTAATACCAAAGGCACTGCCAGCATTAGTGCGGACTCAAAAGACCATGAAGAAAGCACAGAAGGCGGAGCTTGATGAATATGACCTGGATAAGACTATTGATTCTGCTGTTTTGCTGCTAAAAGAATTGAAAAATTCTGTGGAAGTGGAGGATGAAGCCATAATCAATGAAAAATACGGTCAATATTTATTGGAAAGCTCAAAAATTTCGGCTATTTTAAAAATAAATGCAGAATTTGCCTTGACAAATGCGTTGGAAACGTATATAAATAAGTTAAAGAACATTGATCCGGCTAATAATGATTAGTTTGTGTTCTACGGCTGTGTTGCATCTGACCGGATTCATTCTGACATGCTTACTGAATGTAAGTAATTCTATTTTATGACTATTCTTTTAAGGAGGAACTATTTAATGAACAAGACTGAATTAATATCGGCCATGGCTGAAAAATCAGGATTAAGCAAAAAAGATTCTGAAAAGGCTTTAAGAGCTTTTGAAGAAGCTGTTACTGAAGAATTAGTAAAAGGCGGTAAAGTTCAATTAGTTGGTTTTGGCATATTTGATGTAACGAAAAGAGCCGCACGTGAGGGAAGAAATCCGCAAACTGGCGAGCCTATGGATATAGCTGCATCAAACGCTCCTAGATTCAAAGTAGGAAAGACTTTAAAAGATGCTGTCAATGGTAAATAATTAAAATATTTTGGGGCTGTCGATTTAATCGATGGCCTTTTAAGTTTTTATAGAAGGTGATTATAACATGCGGTTGGATAAATATTTAAAGGTGTCTAGGCTTATTAAGCGGCGCACCGTAGCAAACGATGCCTGCGATGCGGGCAGGGTGTGTATAAATGGAAAAGTAGCAAAGGCTGGGGCTGATGTTAGCATCGGGGATATTATTGAGATTCGATTTGGGAGCAATCTTACAAAGGTTGAGGTGCTTTCGCTAACAGAAAACCCAAGGAAAGAAGAAGCAGGGAATATGTTTAGAAGTATGTCGTAATAATATGCGTTTAAACCTCATCAAAATATGTATTAGTAAGCTATTTCTAATGTTTTTTGTCCGGATAGTAATATCTGTTTTTGTACATGTATATAATGTAGTATATTATATGCATATGAGGGAAGTGAAATCTATGGCGGATGAGAGAAAGGCTGCTTCTAAGCATACGATTTTTATGGATGAGCGGGAAAAAATATCCGTTACCGGTGTTTTGGATGTTATTTCTTTTGACGAGGAAACTATTATAACAGAAACTGAAAGAGGCATTCTCATTTTAAAGGGTATTAATCTGCATGTTAATAAGCTCAATCTGGATAACGGAGAGCTTGTTGTTGACGGTGAAATATTCAATATAACATACGAGGATAACGTTGGGTTTTCAAAAGGAAAGTCGTCGCTGTTCGGCAAGATTTTTCGTTAGGGCGGTGTTGTCCTTATGATATTATCTATGTCAAACCAGGCGGTCATCTTTTTGACAACCGCCATTATCGGGGTTGTTATTGGCTTTATTTATGATTTGTTTCGTGTTTTTAGAAAAATAGTTCCGCATAATGATATTTTTACGTATTTGGAAGATGCGGTGTATTGGGTTATTGTATCTATAATAATGTTTTATGTGATGCTCAATAAGAACTATGGCGAGATAAGATTTTTTTCTATTTTTGGGGCTTTTTTGGGCATGATTATTTATTTTTATACAATAAGCAGATTGTTTATGAAAGTTTCCGTAGCTGTTGTAAACTTTTTGGTTAAGGTGTTAAAACTTCTTTTTGATATTATTATGGCGCCATTTAGATTAATTTATAAATTGCTGTACAATCCTATTATGATATGCAAAAAAAGAATTAAAAAAGTTATATTAGGCGGTAGAAAAGTCTTGCATAAATCAAAAAATTATGCCAAAATTAAAAAGAAGAAAGCTATAAGTGATATCAGAATAATACTGAAAAAGGTTTGATGCCGGGAATAAGCGGCAAATTCTATTAAACCGGTTTGAGGGTGGTTTATGTACATGCGTACGAAAGCTAAAAGCGCGTTTGGCGCTGTTTTTCAATTGATTATTTGGGTTGTTGTTATTTTATTTTTTGCGTACATAACATATTTTAACGTTCAAAAGATGCAAGTAATTGAACGTGAAAAGCTTGAAATTCAAGACGAGATTGAGGCGGCTAACAAAAAGACCCAAGAGCTTAATCAAGCTTCCGAATATATCGAGACTGATGAGTTTGTTGAAAAGGTCGCGAGGGAGCAGTTGGGGCTTGTTATGCCGGACGAAATTATTTTTATTAAGAGATAAAATGAGTGCTGCTTGATGGAACACGAAGGATTATATAAAAACAATAGGCCTAAAATAACAGGTCTGACTAATTTTGATTTAAAAATGGTTGCGCTAATAACAATGGTTATCGGGCATTCGGCGATGATTTTTGATGGATCAAACGGGCCTAATCTATGGTTTTTGATTGTGGCCGGGCCAGTTGCTTTTCCATTGTTTGCTTTTTTGATGGCAGAAGGCTGTCGCTATACCAGGAGCATGGAGAAATACATGCTCCGTCTTTTGGTGTTTGCAGTTTTGATTCAGTCATGTTTTTATGTTATAAAATATTGTATGGAAACATATTTGAATGCCGGAGGCATGTTTAGCGGCCTGCCGGATTTTAATATATTTTTCACGTTATTGCTTGGTGTATTTTCGATATTTTGCTATGAAAAGATAAGACAATCTGGATTGCCCCTTTATATAAGGGAAATATCTGCATATATTCCTGTTTTGGCTGCTATGGCTGTTTCAGAGTGTTTGGGAGCAGATTACGGCTGGAAGGGGCTGTTTTTGATTTTTGGGTTTTATGTTTTTAAAAACAGGATAGCCCAAATATTTATCACATTTATTTTTATAGTGTTGCAGTATTGGAGCCATTTGGACGTTGTTTATTATGACATGCTTATATCAGGGACAAGCGCATGGTTTCTTATGCCTTTTTCCGCATTAATAAGCATGATATTTATTGCGTTATATAATGGCAAACTGGGGCGCAACTGGAAATGGTTTTTCTATTTGGCATATCCAGGGCAATATGTGCTTTTGGGGCTAATATACATGCTTTTTTATTTGTTTTAACTGGGGTGGATTTAGCTTGGAAGAATTGTTATACCGTCTGAAACTGGATAAAGATAGCCAAACCCCTATGTATCAGCAATTGGGGGATTTGATTTGCACTCTTGCGGAAGAGGGAAGCATATGTCCAAATGAAAAACTTCCTCCTATTCGTAAGCTTGCAAGTATGCTTGGGGTTAATAATGTTACTGTTGTTAATGCTTATAAATATTTGGAGAACAAGCAGGTGGTTTATTCAATAGGGGGCAGCGGTACATATGTTTCTGAGCTGGCGCTTGAAGATAAACCTGTTATTTCCAACAATTTTTTAAACAAACAATTAAATGTTAATGCACATGCCTTTGATTTGTCTCAAATAATTAATTTTGCCAGTGGTTCTGTTTCTTCTGATTTATTTCCGGTTGATGAGTTTAAGCAGTTGTTTAATACGGTGCTGGAAAGGGATAAAGGCAATGCGTTTGGATACGAGCAAATTCAAGGATTTTACCCATTGCGCGAGGAGATTTGTAAATACGCATTATCGTTTGGCATAAAATCAACGCCCGATAGAATCCAAATAATATCGGGAGCTCAGCAGGGGATAGACCTTATTGCAAAAGCTATATTATCCCCAGGGGATGTTGTTCTTGTTGAGAACCCGACGTATTATGGTGCGTCTGGTGCTTTTTTATCAAGGGGGGCAAAGCTTGTTAATGTTGAGATGGAGGAAGACGGCATAAATATAAACCGCCTAACGGCTTTGGTTAAAGCATATCGTCCGAAGCTTGTTTATGTTATGCCTTATTTTCAAACACCAACATGCGTTAACCTATCTTTGGAGAAAAAGCGGAAGCTTTTAGAGCTTTCTAATAAATACAATTTTTATATAATCGAGGAAGATAATCAAAGCGATTTTAACTTTACAGACGAAGAGATTACGCCGCTTAAAGCGCTTGATTATAAGAATCGAGTGATTTTTATAAAGAGTTTTTCCAAGATTTTGATGCCGGGCTTGAGGCTTGGGTTCATTATTTTGCCAAAGGCTGTTTTAGAACGGGTTTTGACAGCAAAGTATACGACAGATATCGAGACATCTGGTTTCATCCAAAGAGCCTTCCATTTGTTTATTAACAGTGGAGACTGGGACAAGCATATTTCTCAAATGGTCGGGATGTTTAGAAATAGATATTACAAAATGGCGTTTGTAGCAAATAAGTATTTAAAAAACAGATTGGAGTTTGCTGTTCCATCAGGGGGGCTTAATTTTTGGTTTAAGCTGCCGGGAGGGATGCTGTCCAGTGATTTTTGCAATATGCTTGTTAAAGAAGGCGTTATCGTTTATCCCGGTTCGATTTTTTCGCCCGATGGAAGCGATGTTCCGTATATAAGGCTTAGCTTTGCAAATGTTGAAGAGCAGATGATT
The DNA here is from genome assembly GCA_964449985.1 of uncultured Defluviitaleaceae bacterium. Lineage (GTDB taxonomy): Bacteria > Bacillota > Clostridia > Lachnospirales > WRAX01 > CAYVCG01. The sequence goes on along the minus strand of CAYVCG010000038.1, from coordinate 3,797 downwards.
GATGAGGGCGTGAGCAAAATTAGAAAGGTCATTGATTCTCTTTTATGATATTTAAAAAAGTAATAGCTTTGTCTATCTCCTCATATATTAGGTACTACTACTTAATATATGGGGGATTTTTTGAATGAAGGCTGAAAGCGATTTTTCAAGAATCATTAAAGCTGCAACCGTTTACACAGGGATAGTTTTAGGAGCCGGTTTTGCCTCTGGGCAGGAAATCATTAGGTTTTTTATAAACTACGGCAGTGTGGGCTATTGGGGCTTGATTTCGGCTGGAATCATATTTGCGCTTTCGGGCTGGTCTGTCATGGATATTTGCACAAGGCTTGGCGTTAAAAACTATGATGGATTTATTGACGTTGTCTTTGGGAAGAAGTTGGGTATTATTATAAATTATGCTTCGTCATCGTTTATTTGTATACTGTTTTGCGCAATGCTTGCGGGAAGCGGGGCAATGGGGCGGCAGGCATTTAATCTTCCTTATACTGTAGGCGTTGTTGTTATAGCTGTTCTTTGTTTTATAACTTTTCTGTTCGATTTAAGAGGTCTTGTTAGAATCAATATCGTTCTTGTGCCGCTATTAATTGTCGGTGGTGTGTTTTTCGGGCTTTATTCTATGTTTACGCAATATTCGCCGGTTTTCCTAAACGGATCGGGATTGTTCAGCTTTATACAATCTAGCTGGGTGTTTGCAGCAGTAACATATTCGTCCTATAATATTATAACGGCGATTAATGTGTTATCAGATATGGGCGGAATTATAACGAACCGTAGAATAGCAAAATATGCAGGGATTTTGGGCGGGTTTTGCTTAACGCTTTTGGGGTTATGCTTTGCGATGCCGTTGTTTTTAAATCAGGGCGCATATGAGAATATGGAGATCCCCATGCTCGCTATAGCGCGAAATCATGGGGAATTAATTGAGATGCTTTATATGTTCATTCTTATAGCGGCAATATTTACTACAGCTGTTTCAAACGGCTTTGCAGCAATCGAATGGTTGCATGCACGTCTAAAGATAAATAAATTCATTATTAAAATAGCCGTTGTAGGCATTGGTTCGCTATGCGCTCATGTTGGATTTTCTAATATTGTTGGTCAGATATACCCTATTTTCGGGTTTATAGGAATGTTTGAGGTAATTATGATAATAACCTTCTTCTTTATGGGTGAAAAGGGCAAGAATACCGAAAGGACAAAGCGTTCTATTCGTCGGTATCCATGTTTAGAAAATAATAAGTAAGCAAGTCTTTGCCCAGTTGCAGCGATTTTCCGCCTCCACCTGAATTTTCTAACACAATGGCAAAGGCAATTTTTGGTTTTTCAGCAGGAGCAAACCCGACAAACCAAGAATGGTCATCACCGGCGGGGTTTTGAGCTGTGCCTGTTTTTCCTGCCGCTTGAATGGTTTTTAAAGCAGCAGGAGCGCCTGTTCCAGTTTTAACGCATTCCACCATCATTTCGCTTATTTCCTCGGCTATGCTAGGTGCAATGACCTGGCCAAGCGCCTTCGGATAATATTTTTCCTTTACGCTACCGTCAGGTGTTTCGACCCTATCTACAATATATGGCTTCATAAGCAGCCCTCCGTTAGCCACAGCGGAGGTTACAAGTGCCATATTAAGCGGCGTTGCTATGGTTTTTCCCTGGCCGATTGCTGTTTCTATCATCTCACTTGTTGTTGCGTCATTACCAAGGGTAAACGAACCGCTCACATAATCCAAATCAAAGTAATAGGGTTTATCTATATAAAATCTTGTTGCGACTTCCCGCATCTTTTCCGGCGGGATATTTTGGGATATAGAAGCGAAATACGTATTACATGAAACTGCGAAAGCTTTTTTGAAATCAACCTTACCATGGGCTTTGGAATTGTTGCATACCATTTTGTTGCCATTAAATTCTGCTTCGCCCATGCATTCATATGTGTAGCCATCCAAATCAGGAATGCTTTCTATGGCGGCGACCGCTGTTACGATCTTAAATGTCGAACCCGGGATAAATGTTCCCTGAATTGCTCTGTTTAAAAGAGGGCTATGCTCAGAAGCGTATAGGGCATCCCATGTTTCGTATATATCCTCGGGATTAAAGTCGTTATATGAAACCATAGCCAATATTTTGCCTGTGGCCGGTTCCATTGCAATGACTGCACCCTTTCTATTTCCTAACTTTTCAGTTATATACTTCGAAAAGTCAGCGTTTGCTGTCAAAACGAGATTGTTTGCGGTTATTTCATCGCCGTTTGCAAAGTTACTTAGTCTTTGCACTATCTCCCAATCTACACCTTGCAGCTTAAAATTAAATTTGTTTTCTATTCCAGCTTTTCCAAATGCCGAATAACCTATCGCATGGGAAAGCACATTTTTATAAGGATATTTGCGTATATAAACATCATCAGTTTTCTCGCTTTCGGCCAGAATCTTGCCTTCGGAATCAAGAATAGAACCTCTTTTAATCCGGCTGTCTGTAAGCGTCATCCTTTTATTGAATGGGTTTGAGATAAACGTTTGGCTGTCTGCAATAACAAGCTTGACAAAACTGGCGGATAAAATTATGAAAAGTATTACAAACAGCCAAAATACCATTCGCATATTCTTTTTAAACTGTGCGTTTATTTCGTCCTGCGGTTTCATATATTTCCCCCGTTACTACATATCATATTCGTCTGTTTCGTCTGATTGGCCAGTTAGGTCTATATAGCCGTCGTCATCAAAGGCTGTTTGAATTTCATCTTCAAACTCGGGTTCGTAGCGCACACTGTCTTCAATATCTTTGTCATATTCCGTAGAATAATCATCATATACAGGTTCTTTTCCAATTTCTTTATAAAGCCATTGAAGAACTCCAATAATAACGATGCAGATAAAAACAGAGCTTCCGCCATAGCTGATAAACGGCATTGTTACTCCTGTCATAGGAATAAGCTTTGTCACCCCGGCGATTATAATAAACGTTTGGAATGAAAGCAATGCGATGAGGCCAATAGAAACAAGACTGTGAAACGGTTTTTTGCATCTTAGCGCTATATGTATACCCCTGTAAAAAACCATGATATACACGCCAATTAACATAAGACCAAAAACGCCTCCAAATTCTTCGCAAATGGCTGCAAAGATAAAATCGCGCTCAACAACGGGAATGTTGTTGGGAAGACCACGGAATAATCCGCTTCCGAATAATCCCCAGGTGCAAATGGCAAAAAGAGATTGAGCCATTTGATAACCTGCGTTAGCTGTATTAACCCATGGGTTTTGCCATGCCAAAATTCTTGTTTCAACATGCGATGTTAGCCTTGGTATAAACGTAAACAGCAATGTTGTTGCCCCAACAGCGCCGCCCGAACCAAGCAAAAACAATGCCATGCTGCCTGTTGCAACATATAGCATAATCATAAACGTCATAAAGAATATAACCGCTCCTCCAAAATCGCTTTGGAACGCCGATATTCCGACAAAGGCAGCAGCGAATACACACTGTATTAGGGCTTCAAAAAGCTTTGGCTTCTTTCGAAACGCCGATGCAAAATACAAAACAAAAAGCAACTTTGCAAATTCTGAAGGTTGGAAGCTAAAGCCCTGGATTTCCAACCATAATTTGGAGCCATATTCCTCACGACCCATAACGTACACTGCTATTAAAAGTCCCAAGCCTATTATCAAATAAAGATATTTCATCTTTTCAAACTCTGGAATAATTTTAAAAATCACAGGTATTAGAAGCATAGCTAAAAGACCAAAAGCGCTGAACAAAATCTGTCTTTGTGCAAGCTGTGGGTTAAGGCGGTATAGCATTATAAA
>CAYVCG010000037.1:0-19491 GCA_964449985.1 uncultured Defluviitaleaceae bacterium | reverse complement strand
TTACTTTTGCTGGGCGACATTTCTTTTTTGGGTCATATCATTGACAGATGTAGAAGTTATTTTAAAAAATTTTTTAAAAAGCTATTGATTTTTTTGTCATTATATGATATATTTCCATGTGTTGAACACAAATGTTTTTTTAAGAGGTACATTTTATGAATGATACTAAATCAAAAGACTTTTATATTGTTGAGGTTTCCGCTCTGCCTGAGGTCATTTTAAAAGTTATGGAAGCGAAGCGTCTGCTGGAAAGTGGAAAGGAAAAGACAATCCAAAGTGCTGTTATGGCTGTCGGCATAAGTAGAAGTGCTTTTTATAAATATAAGGATTCGGTATTCCCTTTCTTCGAAAATTCTAGAGGCAGAACAATGACCATCGGCTTAAACCTTGATGATACAACCGGGCTTCTGTCAGACGTTTTAAACTCTATAGCTGATTTTGGAGCAAACATCCTAACGATTAATCAGACGATTCCGCTTAATCGGGTTGCCAACGTTACGCTGACGATTGAAACGCATAATATGGTCGCTGATGCTTCGGTGCTTATGGATAGATTGCGGGATATAAACGGCGTGCAAAGCCTGAAAATTATTGCACGGGAATAATGTGACTGCAAATCGGCGGTCTTAATATATATTTTAGGAGGAAAATCAATGGCCGAAATAGCAATTTTGGGGTTTGGAACAGTTGGCTCTGGTGTTTATGAAGCTATTTTAACTAATCAAAAAAGCATAGATAAACGGGCAACGACTAATGTACATGTTAAAAAAATACTGGATATCAGAGATTTTCCAGGCTCTCCAATAGAAAAAATTTTGACAAAGAATTTCGATGATATATTGTATGATGATGAAATAAAGGTTGTTGTAGAGGTTATGGGTGGGGTTGAACCTGCTTATACGTTTGCAAAAAAATGCCTTGAAGCAGGCAAAACTGTTATTACATCAAACAAAGAGCTTGTCGCAAAGCACGGCGCAGAGCTATTGGATCTTGCAAGAGAGAAAAGGCTGAACTTCTTGTTTGAAGCAAGCGTTGGCGGTGGTATCCCAATAATCCGCCCGTTGAACAAATCTCTCGCGGCGGACGAAATCAGCGAGATAACAGGTATAATTAATGGAACGACAAACTACATACTGACTAAGATGGTTGTGGAGAATATGGGCTTTGATGAGGCGTTAAAAGAAGCGCAAAACAAAGGCTATGCCGAGGCAGACCCAACATCGGATGTAGAAGGCTATGATACGTGCAGAAAGATTGCTATTTTGCTCTCTCTTGCGATAGGCCGCCAAGTCGATTATGAGGACATTTATACAGAGGGTATAACAAAAATTGATAAAATAGATATGGCTTACGCTCAAAAAATCAATTCCACCATAAAGCTTTTGGCTGTTGCCAGGATAATTGAGCGCGGTGTTTATGCAAGGGTTTCCCCTTCTATTATTAAAAACACACATCCGCTTTCCACCGTTAATGATGTTTTTAATGCGATATTCGTTAAAGGCAACGTTATAGACGAGGTTATGTTTTATGGCAAGGGTGCTGGTAAATTCCCTACAGCAAGCGCTGTTATTGCAGATATTGTTGATGCGATGAAGCATTTGAATGATCACATACCGCATATTTGGTCTACAGAAAAGTTTGAAATCATGACTATTGACAATATTCCGGTTCGTAAACTTATAAGAGTAGCATATAATGAAAATGCCAAGAAGAGCGTTTTGGATAGTGTTAAAAGAATTTTTGGGAATGTTAAAACGGTTGAATTGGAAAATATAAGCGGTGAGTTTGCGCTAATAACTGACGAACTGACAGAGCTTGAAGCAAATGAGAGAACAGCTCTCTTGCGGGAATCTTCCGGAGTTGAATCCATTCCAAACGCGATAAGGATATATTAGGGAGAGAATACATGTTAAAAATACGAGTTCCGGCCACAACGGCCAACTTAGGCCCCGGATTTGATAGTATCGGTCTTGCGTTTAAACTTTATAACCATATATGGATAGAAACGTTACCCGAGGGTTCAGAACAGTTGGTTATAGATATAAAGCGATATGAAGAAGATATACCAAGGGATGAATCCAATCTTATATATAAATCAATGAAACGGTTTTATGATGAGGTAGGTATAAAAAAGCCTCTGCCGCCTATAAAAATTGTGCAGGAAGATTATATTCCGATAACCCGAGGGCTTGGTAGTAGCGCTGCTTGTATCGTCGGTGGATTGTTTGCGGCAAATGAACTTTCCGGCGCAAATCTTTCAAGGCATGAACTTACACGTATTGCTGCGAAGGTGGACGGACACCCCGACAACTCCACTCCGGCTATCATGGGTGGCATAGTCGTTGGAGCGATGGATGGAGAAAACCTTGATTACATAAAGATAGACACCGATGCGCTCACTAAAAACGGTTTATCCTTTTCAGTAATGGTTCCGGACTTCCACCTTTCTACAGAGAAAGCCAGAAGCGTTTTACCAAAGACATACTCTCAAAAGGATGCGGTTTTTAATGCATCCCGATCGGCATTATTGGTTGCGGCTTTACTAACAGGTAATTTTGATAAATTGATGGTCGCCATGGATGATAGATTGCATCAACCCTATAGGCAACAGTTTATACCAGGCATGGATGAAATATTTGCAAAATGCAAGGCTCTCGGTGCTAAAGGTGTGTTTTTAAGCGGGGCTGGGCCTACGCTTATAGCAGCAAACAACAGGCCATTTTTCAATGTTGAGATGAAAGATTTTCTATCCACATTGCCGAATAAATGGGAGCTTATTGAGCTGGAGCCGGATAACAACGGAGTTGTTGTAGAAAGAGAATAAGGCGTTTAAAATAGCAAATCACATATATACATTATTATAAAGTAATGGGAGGAATTGTTTTGTTGATTGTTCAGAAATTTGGCGGTAGTTCCGTCGCCAACGCCGAACGCGTTATGAATGTCGCGTCGCGGATTATGAAAACTTATAAAAATGGGAACAAGGTTGTTGTCGTTCTTTCCGCACAGGGAGACACAACAGATGAGCTTATAGAAAAAGCCCATGAAATTAACCCGGATGCTTCCAAAAGAGAGATGGATATGCTTCTTTCCACAGGCGAACAGCAGTCAGTTGCTCTTATGAGCATGGCGCTGCATAAGCTTGGATGCGCTGCAATATCACTTAATGCATACCAAGTTGGTATAACGTCATCCTCAAGGCATTCCAATGCTCGCATTAGGAAAATTGATACCGAACGCCTTGAAGCAGAGCTTGATAAAAACAATATCGTTATAGTAACAGGTTTCCAGGGCATGAACAGGTATGGTGATGTGACAACCCTTGGGAGAGGCGGGTCTGACACTTCGGCGGTTGCTTTAGCTGCTGCGCTCCAAGCCGATCTTTGCGAAATATATACAGACGTTGACGGAGTTTATACGGCTGATCCTCGCGTTGTTAAGAACGCAAAGAAGCTGGATCAAATCAGCTATGATGAAATGCTTGAGCTTGCATCTCTTGGTGCAAAGGTTTTGCATAACAGGTCTGTTGAGCTTGCAAAAAAATATCATGTAAATCTTGTAGTACGTTCCAGCCTATCTGAGGATGAGGGTACGCTTGTTAAGGAGGAAGTTAAAGTGGAGAGCATGTTTGTTAGCGGTGTCGCTGTTGATAAGGATATTTCGAGAATTTCTGTTGTTGGTATTAAAAACGAGCCGGGAATGGCTTATAAATTATTCTCACTTTTGTCAAAACAAAAAATCTGTGTTGATATTATCTTGCAGTCTATCGGAAGAAACAATACAAAAGATATAACATTTACTGTTGCTAAAGATGATTTAAACGATGCATTAAAGATTCTTGAAGAAAATAAATCGTTGTTGGGTTGCGAAGATGTTAGCCATGAGGATAACGTGGCTAAATTATCAATCGTTGGTGCTGGTATGGCAACAAATCCAGGTGTCGCTTCATTGATGTTTGAAGCGCTGTATGAGTGTGGCGTAAATATTAATATGATTTCCACATCAGAGATTAAAATATCTGTTTTAATAAGCGCAGAAGATGCAGAGCGCGGAGCAAACGCCGTTCATGATAAGTTTATTAGCGAGAATTCAAGCAGAATAAAATAGATTTTGATATATTATAGGAACACATTAAATAACTATTGGAAAACTACAGTATGCTCCTAGACAGGACATACTGTTTTTTATTTCTCTGTTGTTCTCTGTTGTTTTTATTATACTGTTATTGTATAATCTAAGGTATTACAAGCTAAAGAGGAGGCTTTTTATGCAATCTGAATTTGAAATTAGAAAGCAAATTTGCGATATAGGAAAAAGGATTTATACTAATGGATTTTGTGCCGCAAACGACGGCAATATTTCTGTTAAAATGAATGCTAAAGAATTTTTGTGTACTGCAACGGGTATTAGTAAAGGTTTTATGACCCCTGATATGATTTGCAAGGTTGATAACCACGGCAACGTTTTGCAATCAAGCGGTGGTCTCAAACCTTCTTCTGAGATAAAAATGCATATGCGCGTATACAATGAAAGGCCGGACGTTAATGCGGTTGTTCATGCTCATCCGCCTTATGCAACCAGCCATGCTATCGCCGGCATTCCCCTCACCCAGCCGATTATGCCTGAAGCTGTAATCGCATTGGGCTGCGTACCAATCGCTGCATATGGAACGCCTTCTACTGATGAAATACCAAATGCGATTTCAAGATATCTTCAATATTATGATGCTGTATTGTTAGAAAATCACGGCGCCCTATCCTACAGCGTCGATTTGACACAAGCTTATTTTAGAATGGAATCATTGGAGTTTTATGCAAAACTTCTTTATTTATCTAAGATGCTCGGCGGCCCTAAAGAGCTTGATTCTGAACAAGTATCAAAGCTTTATGAGCTTAGGAAAAAATTCGGTATGCCCGGCAAACACCCTGCCGACCTTTGCAACAAACTCAATAGCGGAAAGGGTTGCCATGGAAGTGGCTGTTGCAAATCCTCGGGAAATAATGAAGTTTCTCCGGAATTAATTGAAACAATTGTGAAAAAAGTTATGGAGCAATTTAAATAGGCCAAAAAATAAGGAGGCATTCGCATGGTACAAGAATCTTTAGGTATGATAGAAACAAAAGGTTTAATAGCAGCCATAGAAGCAGCAGACGTTATGCTCAAAGCTGCTGATGTAACATTAATAGGGACGGAAAAGATAGGTTCTGGTTACGTCACTGTTATGATAAAAGGAGATGTCGGAGCGGTTAAAGCTGCTACAGAAGTTGCTGCGCAAGCTGCATCAAGATTCGGTGAAGTTGTTGCGGTTCATGTAATACCAAGACTTTCGCCTGATTTAGAAAAGATATTACCGACAGCATAATAATTTATTAGGAGGATACATGAGATGGATATGCAAGCATTAGGTTTAATAGAGACAAGAGGTTTTATTGCGGCTATTGAAGCTGCGGATGCTATGATAAAATCAGCAAACGTTGAGCTTATCGGAACAGAAAAAATTGGCTCTGGTATGGTGACGGTTATGGTACGTGGTGACGTTGGAGCGGTAAAGGCAGCTGTAGAGGCAGGTCAGATGAACGCTGTTCGTTTTGGTGATGTTATTGCTGTTCATGTCATCCCTCGCCCAAATGGTGATATTGAAAAGATTCTCCCTATGGATGGTGTTTCCAAACCTCTTGATGTGTAGGCATTAGTTATCGGCTATGTTTAGAATAGTGGGGGTATGTTATGATAATCGGAAAAGTAATTGGCTATGTTATTTCAACGAGAAAAATTGATGGCCTTATGGGAAGCAGGTTCACAATAATAGAACCCTACCCTCCTTCGAATTATGGGCAGATTGTTGCGGGTGACTCCATTGGAGCTGTCATTGGTGACGATGTGCTTGTTACATTAGGTAGCACGGCGAGAATGTGTTCTGGAAGCGAACATTCTCCTCTGGATGCAATGATTGTCGCTATTGTAGATAACTTTGAGAAATGATTGATGAATTGCTAAATAATAACCCGTTATCCTTTAACATCGTTTAAAGAATAACGGGTTATTTTAACTTATTTTAATTTACTTTAACTTTTAAATAAATCACTTATTAATTAGCCTGATTATTTAAGCTGATAACCCCTGCCGGTTTAATAGGCGTATAATTTTGATTCCAATACATAACCTTTGCTGTAACGCCCGGTTCTAAAGCTTCGCATGAAAGCTCTATGGCATTTGCTTGACCAGCTTTTATTGTTACAAGCTCTTTTTTGGAACCAACAAGCTTGCCTTTTGCGTCATACATAGCGATAACCACATATAAGCTCTTATCCGCAGTTGTATTATTCTTAAAGCTTGATTTAACCTCAACCTTATTTGCGGTTGCGGTTACAACCTCAGGTTTAGCGATATAAAATCCCTCTTCGGTGGAGATGACGTTTATGTTAATTTCTGCCATAACGTTATTTGTGTTTGTTAAGCCGTCTATCAACACCAACTCGCCTTTTATTGCTTTCATTCCCGCAACACTTGGATTATATGAAGAAGAATCCCAAACGACTTCCAACTCAACACATTCATCCTCTGATAACTGAACCTTTACAACCTGTGGCAAAGCAATATCGTCAAAAGCAGTGCCCAATTCAACCGTTACGTTGCCGAAAGCTTCAATCATTGATGCTTCCAGATTTATAGGGCCTTTTTCGGTAGCAAAGCTATAGCTTGTAGGTACAGATTTGTTACCGCTGCTATCCACCGCTTCTATTTTGGTATAATAGGTTGTGCTTGCGTTTAAGTTAGCAAATGTATAGCTTTCAGTTTGTGTGTTAGCGACAAATTTACCATTTAGATATATGTTATATCCACTCACATCAACCTCATCAAACGATGCATCCCATGAAATGCTAGCAGAATTTGCTGTAATATTGGATGCTGTAATGTTTTTTGGCATTGTTGGTGCAATTATATCCAAAGAGTTTGGAGTGCCAACCTCAAAGGCATCGACAGTTATATATGCCCCAAGAGAGCTAGGATTTTGAGTGCCTACGCAAACAATTTTTATAGTGTGCTGTCCGTATTCCAAAGCGTCATCAAAATACTGCACTATTTTACTGCCTTCCTGATATCCAATTATTGTCGGATGGAAAGTATCTACTCTGGTTTTAAATTCCCCGTCTACATATACATCTGCATAACCTCTGTTTGTAGCTATTTCACCATACCACTTTATTGCAGAGCCTGTAAAAGTGAATTCTGCATAGGCGTTTGCCTGATTGGTGTAATGCCTTGTATTATTAAATACATACGGATAGTTATTTTGGGTAGACCATCCTTCAGAAAAAGTTACTTCAGAAGAAAAGTCATCCACCAGTTTGTAATCAAGTTTGCCTAAAAGGTCTGGCGGTGTAAGTGGCAAAGAGATTGTTGCAAGCCCAATTTTACGACCCAAGTGCCCTGTTCCCGAGCCTTCTACTCCGTCATATACAAGCGCAAGAGTATTGTCATCCATCTTAACGACTGTTGGCATTCCTATAGCGCCTTTTGCCCATGTGCTAACATTGCTGTCTATTACAAGGGCTTTGTTCTTTTCGTTCCAGACCTCAGGATCTCTAGACCAATATACCCATACAGAATCTGTGTAGGCGTTAGCGTATACATGATTTGTAAACAGGAAATAGTAACCATTCGAAGGCTCATAGTATATGCTGGAGTTTTCTATATCCTCTGACAATGGAAGAATCGGCTGGCTATCAGTCTGCCAGAAGTTTTCTTCTGTGGTGGCATCAAATTTATCGCCTGCTGCCAAATCGTCTGAACGAGTTATTCCCAGCGTTCTTGCCGTTCCAACTCCAGGCACAATCGTGCTTGCGCTAAAGAACATCATGAACTTACTTTCTGTGTTATACTCATCCTCTGTCCATCTTGGGTTTTGTATAACATGCCCAGGGCTTGCTGTTTCAAGATAATACGAACCCGGCTTGGTTTTGAATGCAACAAAGTTACTATATCCGGGCAGGCTGTTGGACTTTATCCAAGGCCCCGTAATGCTGTCCGCGCTGGCATGTAATGTGTTATATGCAAATCCAGGGGTTCCGTCCGGAGCTACAGTGTCGTTACCAAGATAAAACATGTGCCACTTGCCGTTGTCCTCATATACCCAAGGAGAACATGCACCCATTAAATCCTTATAAGTATTGCTGTTGGAGCCGGGGTTTGTTTCTATGCTTGGCGTTAGCATAGGGCCTACTTTTATCCAGTTTACAAGGTCCTTACTAGTCGCTAAACATGCACGCCATAGATATGGCGCATTTGCGCCTGCACCATCATAAAACATGTAATACGTGTCTCCTACTTTGTTTATGATGGCTTCTCTAGTGCCCCGTGCATCATACTGGTAATATTCCTCACCAGTCTGGCTTGGGCCTAACACTATTCCATGGTCAGTAACGCCATCTAAATAAGGCATGTTTGGATAACGAGACGAAACCATATCGCCTTTTTTGTCAGTAGTAAAGCTTGCAGTTATTGGGGCAGATTCTGTTCCAAGCTTGCTGACAGCACGAACGGACACACTATATGTCGTATTATGGTCTAAGTCCGCTAGAATATAAGAAGTATCTGTAGTCTTACCAATTACTGTTCCGTTCAAATAAACCGCATATTCTTTAAGGCTAGTTGGATTAGCAGCTGTTTCCCAGGAAATAGTTGCGCTATTTGTTCCAATGTTGGAAACTGCCAATTCTCCTGTCAAAGATGGAGCAGGTTCAAGTGTATTATCAAGCCATGTTAATATTTTACCAACGTTTTGCGCGGTAGTAAACTTTCTTACTGCGTGGGTGATACCTGGGAACAATTCCAGCTTGCTGCCGTTACCACCAGTTTTTTCCATTATAAGGTCATATAGGCGCTCACTGTCTGTATAATGAACTTCGGTATCTGCCATACCGTGCTGTAAGTATGTGGGAGGAGCACTTGCAGTAACGTGGCTTATCGGGCTTGCTTCTTTAATCATTTCTGTGTTTGTATAGTTACTGCCCAGTATGTCATATCTGTATTGAGCATTTGCGTCTGTAGTCATATCAGTTATGGCATAAAATGAAACGACTGCCTGAACAGCACTGGAATATCCCGCATTACCCATAGACAAATTATCATATTTTGGATCGTTGTTTGTCAAACCAACAAAATTGACTAAATGGCCGCCTGCTGATTCGCCCCAAATAGCAAACCTGTCAGTATCAAGGCCGTATAAAGAAGCGTTTGCTCTTAAGTAACGGATAGCAGCTTTTATGTCATAAATAGGTTCTGGGAAGAATGCACCCCTTGCCCCTTGAGACCTCTGGGACAATCTATAATCAACCAATGCAACCGCATATCCTTTTTCAAGTGCGCGAAGAGGACCTTCGGCAGTGTAAAGAATGTTCATACCATTTGATTCGCCGCCGGCAAAACCGCCGCCGTGAATAAATATCAAAACAGACACTTTATCAAGTTCTGCTTTGTTTGGAGGCATGATAAGGTGAAGCTTTTGCAAATCGTTTGTTGTATTTGCATAATACAGATTAACATATTTGTCGCTGTAAGAAGAAATATCCACCGTCCATGAGCTAGGTCTGGTATTTTCAATGGAGTCCAGATTTACTGTTGGTTTAAGGCGTTTTTGCAGGAAGTTCATAGCTGCTTTTGTTGGCGCTGGGTCTGTCTGCCAAACAGGAGCGGCATGTTCTGCATTATCCGGATAATACGTATCAACCAATTCAAAGTCAATATATTCCTTTAATTTCTTTTCCATATTCGTGCTCTGATCAAACCAAACAAGGCTGTCATTCTTACCGTGAGCCAAGAACATAGGAACGGTATTCTCGTCAACGTATGTTATCGGGCTTGCAGCAAGCGCCTGTGCCTCAGTATAGCTATCACCAAGAAGAGCCTGTTTAGGCGTTCTACCACCAATATTGCCAAGGCCCAAAAGACCTCCGTCATACCATGTTGCAGCATTAGATATGCCATAATATGATAAAACAGCTGTTACATCACTGGAATATTCGGCATTACCCATTGCTAAATCTTCAAATTCCGGCATACCATTGGTTACGCCCATAAACTGCGCCAAATGTGCTCCGGCAGAAGCTCCCCAGGCTATAACGTTCTCACCGTCTAAGCAATACTTATCGGCATTCGCACGCAAGAAACGAGCAGCTGCTTTGCAGTCATACATAGGCGCTGGCCAATTTGCATCCTTTGCATATCTGTAGTTAATATTTGCAATTGCATAACCGTTCGCCAAAGCTGCCTCTTGCCCTGCTCTAAGCTCTTGGTCGGTTTTATCTCCAATTACCCATGCGCCACCATGGATGAACATAATGACAGGGTATGGGCCTTCACCTGTTGAAGGAAGTTTAATGTCCATTGTTTGGAAGCGATCGATACTGCCATCTACATAAGGCACATCATTAAATACGGTATCATCAAAATTTCCAAAGCCGTTAATTGTTTCAAATACCACCTGTGCATATACGCGAATTAGGAAATCGTTAGGGTGGTTTATGTTATTGCCTGTCATGTCGGCATATTTCTTAGTTTTTAATAGATCCTTATGTATTTGCGTAATATCAGCAACAGCAACACCTTCGGCTTCTAATTTACTCAATATAGCTGGCTGATAAAGTTCCTGAACGCCGTTAGACCCAACAAATTGAGGATTTGGAAGCGATGTTGTTACTACTACAAATTCACAATTAGGATTTTTGGCGCGCCCTAATTGAATCATTGTTTTTAGGTTGTTAACAAACTCATCTGCAGAGCGCCATGTGCCGCCATCATTCATACCAAATGCAAGAACAACCAAATCAGGGTTATATGCATTAACTCTGTTTTGGAATTCATTAATGCCCCAAGGCGTTTCCGTTCCTCTGTATGCCGTGTTAACATCCGTTATTTTGGAGTTTGGATAAGCTTGCTGCAATGCTTTTGTTACGAGCGTAGACCATTTGGGCATAAACGGCGCCGTACCCATAAACCCTGATGAATTAAAGCCTTCCGTAATACTGTCACCAAAATAAACTATATTAAGGTTTCTGCGGTTTTGTAAGATTTTAGTCGTTTTTGGAAGAAGGGATGATTTTACCTCAGGTTTAGCAAAGCTCCATTCATCGCTGTGTTTATATGTTACTAAAAGCTGGCTATTTATAATTTGGGCATCTTCATTTGTAAAATAAAGGAATCTTCCGTTCCTAGCTTGGAAAATACCTGAAGCCGGATAATACACATCAAAAGGAGTAACCTTAATTGCTGAACCCGGCAGTATGCGTATCTTCCCGTCTACTAAAGCGTAGTCCGTTCCCTCTTTATAAATGGCTGTGTGTTGCATGTTTTGAACTGTTAAAATTTCATCCGCTTTGTATGCCAAAGCAATATCATCCAAAGTTCCATCCTGATTTCTTATAGGCCAGGTTGGTTCTTCAAATACTGTATCACCATCCCATACAGGATCCATAAGATTTGTTAAATCCTGCGGGAAATTCCATTTTGTATTATCTAGAAAATCAAAATTGTCTTCCCAAATAACTTTGCCGTTTTGCGTAACGCGTAAATAATCTACCTCTGCAGATTCATTAACGTCAAAACGGAATTTTAAAGCTCCGTTTGTATATGACTTAGGCATATAAATTGTGTTTATAGGGTTAGCGTCATTATTAATATAAGTTTTAACATAATCTCCCTGAACGTCTAGACGCATTGTGCAAAACTCGCCCTTGTTTACATAAGGGGAATAAGCCTTAACAACGCCGCCCCAGTTATTGGCCGGATGCACCCAAACACCAAAGGGATTTACCAAAGCCAAACTCCAGAGAGGGGGATACTGGAACTGCCCATTATCTATCATAAGGCCAAGGGCTTGATAATGTACTGCCGCACGTATTTCGACAGAATAGTCTCCAGTAAAAGTCTGACGGGTTTGATAATACACCGTAGAAGCACCTGGCACAAATAAATGGCCGTTTTTAGTGTAAATCCTATCGTCGATACTCTTATGTATAACATCGTCGCCATTTTCTGCCGATAAAACCAAATCAGGAAAACCGGCTACCTGACCTTGGCTCACATAAAGACCAAGGATAAATGAAAAAGCTAATAGCAAAGATACAATTTTTTTCATTCTTTTCATTCTTTTCCCTCCATTTTTTTGATATGCTAAGCCTAATATTAAAAAAATAAAGACTTAAAAGTTCATTTTTTATTTTATTAAAAATAGCCTAAGCACTCATACCCAACAAAAAACGTCTGCCAGCAATATGCTTAAAAACACCTCCTCATTGTGTTTTTATTTATGTTTTAATTATACCATAATAACTCGGTTAGTCAATCAGGCTTGTAATAATATGCAATATATTTATTCTTAAAAGCATAACAACAATAGTTCAAAAAAACAAAAAGGACCAATCAATAATCCTTTGTTTTGAAAGAATTACTAATCAGCCCTTTTTGGGTTTAAAAGATAGCCTTATAATGCAAGCAAGCTTTGCTCTATATCTTCTAAAATATCATCAATATTTTCAAGACCTACCGAAAATCTTATCATGCCTGGATTTATTCCCGCTGCAACTAGCTGCTCATCAGTCAATTGACGATGTGTTGCGCTTGCCGGATGAAGGACGCATGTTCTTATATCAGCAACATGAACCTCGTTTGATGCAAGCTTAAGACCATCCATAAATTTAATTGCATTCTCTTTCCCGCCTTTAATTACAAAAGAAATTACTCCGCTTGCACCTTTAAGATACTTTTTCCCAAGCTCATAGTATTTATCACTTTCAAGGCCCGGATATAATACGCTTTCTACTTTGTCAGAATCATTAAAATACTGCGCTACTTTCATTGCATTTTGGCAGTATCTCTCCATTCTCAAAGCAAGCGTCTCAAGACCCAAATTGAGCAAAAATGCGGAATTAGCAGAAGGATACGCTCCATAATCACGCATTAACTGCATTCTTGCTTTGATTATATACGCAATCTTACCATAAGTATCTATATATGTTATGCCGTGATATGAAGCATCAGGCTCGGTAAAATCAGGGAAGTTTCCATTAGCCCAATCAAATTTTCCGCTGTCAACAATAACTCCACCAACTTGAACGGCATGGCCATCCATATATTTAGATGTTGAATGAATTACGATATCCGCGCCAAATTCAATCGGTTTGCATAGTATTGGTGTTGCAAACGTATTATCCACGATTAAAGGACAATTATGCTTATGTGCTATCCTCGCAAAGCGCTCAATATGAAGAACTGTTAGCGCAGGGTTCGCAATCGTTTCACCAAACACTGCTTTTGTATTTGGTTTAAAAGCTTTTTCAATAGTTTCATCGTCATCATTGCAATCAACAAAAATGCATTCGATGCCTTGCTTTTTGAGTGTTACTGAAAAGAGATTAAATGTTCCTCCATATATTTGGGATGTGCTTATAAAGCTGTCCCCCGCTTTACAAATATTCAAAATAGATAATAATGATGCCGCCTGACCCGAAGATGTACACATAGCGGCGATACCACCCTCAAGCTCTGCGATTTTGTTTTCAACAGCCATAACAGTTGGGTTTGCAAAACGTGAATAAATCAATGCCTTTGTCGGGTCATCAAATACAGCCCCCACATCCTCTGTCGAATCAAATACGTATGTCGTGCTTTGATAAATCGGAACTACTCTTGGCTCTGAATTTTTTGGGGTATATCCCGAATGCAAGCATTTAGTTTCATCTCTCATATTTCATTGCCCTCCTATTATTAATATAGCGATATTATACTACTTATTTTATCTGAAATGATACTATATCATAAATTTTTATACTTAACAATCCACCACATCGCAACACAATTAAATTACAATATAGATCATACAATACAACAAAAGCTGCCAAACCTAAATTCGACAGCTTTTATATCGGCTATATTACAGATAAATAACCTTTTCCCTAGTATGAAATCATTAACATATCAATTCTTTCCCAATCGCTATCATCGATTTTAAAGTCTGTTGATGTTTCAACGACCTGAACAGAGATAGTTTCAGGGTCTAAATATCCGATATCATCCAAGCGTTGTTCTATCAACGAAATAATACCGTCTGCCCAAATCTCCTCATATTCCTCATCCGTAATATCATCGAACTCACCAGCTTCGCTTTTTGCAGCAAAATCATCAATAAATTTATCAATATCCTCATCAGCTTTTTGCAAAATATCAATCGGATAAATGGTCACGCTTACTAAATATGCCGTATCATTTTTAACAACGCTTCCCACTTCATATTTGCTTTTAGCATATATTTTGTCATACATATTAACAATACGCTCTACGGTCTCATCGGAAACACCTGAGATGTCATAATAATCCATAAAATAGTCTGCTTCTACCTTTAGCCCATCGTAATAGTCCTTTTCGCAATCTTCAACTGTGACAGAAGAATCACCAAGCATATCTATGTATTCTTGAGCATGTTTGTTTAAGAAGATGGAGTCCATTGAATATTGTACATACTTGTCCTTGCTAGGTCCTGTCCCCATTAAGTCTTCAAATAAGGATCCGCATGATGCCATTACAAGCATAACTCCCAGAAGTGCACATAAGATGCCGATTTTTTGCTTTAATTTTTTCATAATATACCTCACATATTTTATTTTTAAATGTTGCGTGTCGTTTTAAAGTCTAAACATTACACGAAACATAAAAATCAAAAAGTTGAATAAATATCGCATGTTAATTATTTATATCAATAATCCACAATACATTATTTTCATTGTCCTGAGCAAACCATATCTCCCCGGTTCGTTTATAACCTTCCCTAAAATTTATTTTTTAATTTTATTAACTATCCTCAAACAACTGTCAAGATGTAACATCTGATGTTTTGAAAAAGGCATTAGTAACAGCCCAGAGTAAGTTTTTCTGCACCAATAGTCGACAAGCCAAAAAGCATTTTCATCAGTTGATACCGTGTTTAGTTTTAACAAATCATTTTTTCTTTCTGTAGATACCTTTATTCTTGAATCTTCAAAACTCATGTCTTGAATTATTGAATTTGTGTTATCCAAAACTACAGAAGCATAATTTCTTAGCTGATTAATATCTAACGATTTGCTAAATCCAATTAATTCATCCCGGGTTATTTCATTGCCTGTTGTAATAATAGGAGAATTTAACAGCTTGTCAAAGTTTTTAGCAAAAAACAACTGTGTCCTTCCAGCGATTAAGGTGTTTGATGTAATATCTTCAATCCGTGTCAGATGATATAGATAATATGCTATCGTTTTATTGTTTGAAAAAGGCATTTTACAGAAATCATCATTGTCACAGGTAGTGAAGATATAATCATATATTTCAGACAATTCCTTTCTAAGAGCAAGCAAGCTTTGCTTACCTGTGTCAAATGAGCTGCTTTTCTTTATGTTAGTTTGAAACACCTTAAAAATATCTAACCGTTCTTGTTTTGATGTCATGCTGATTCCTCCTATATACTCATTATTTGTCTGATACACATAATCCAGCCTAAAAAATAAACAAAAGCTGTCAAAACTCAAGTTGGCAACTTCGATAAAATCCTGTGCTTGTGAGTCAAAAAAGCTAACGAGGGTTATGGTCATAATCTGCAATAGATTAACCATCAATATTTACTGAAAAAAAGCTATCCATTAGACCAACAAATTCAACATCAATAAGGTGGTCATTGTCCAATTCGTGATTGCAATAGGTAAGTATTCCCCCAACATTATCAATTTTAATTACTGGCAGGTGAAGCCTCTCCATAATTGTATCCACAGTTTCATAAGGGTAAAATTTTCCAAAGCATTCTGATTCCATGCAAAACTGCGCCAAAGTATGAAGTTTTGTCTGATAGGTATCAATTAGCTTTTTCACAAACGCTACTTTTTCATCAGAAAAATAATCTTCTGATATCTCAATTTTAAACCCATTGGTTTCTGAAATATATGTTCCACTACCATATGCACTCGTTTTAAAATTAAAACTGCTTTTGTCCATAATCATTCTCCTCTAAAAATATAAAAGGCCGTGTAAAAACGAGACAACAAATACGCAAAATATAAATAATCCAACCTATACACTAAAAGCTGACAAACTCCCGTTCGACAGACTTCAATAAAATCCTGTGCTTGTGAGTCAAAAAGCTAACGAGGGTTATGGTCAAAACCTTGGTTATTCATTGATAAAATCCTTAATCATATTAATTATTTCATCAGGCAAAACACACAAATGCCCCTGCCCTTTCAATAAACATGTCTGTAAATTCGGTATCATTTCTTTTGCGCGAGATATGACCTTTTGCCCGGGAAAAAGGCAGTCTTTCTCTGCGGCTATTAAAAGAGTTGGCGCGAGACACTTTCTTAAATCATCTGAGCTTACATTACTTGGCATACCGACTTTAATCTCTGCATGTTCAAAGGCACTTTTGGCCATTTCGTATGAATCGGCATCTATATTTTTTTCATCAATTGACATTGGCAGAATAGCTTTTTTTAGCCACTTTTCATTCTTAGTTAAAACGTAGAAAAACATAGGTATGCCCATTTTCATAATGATATCAAATGTTGATACATTAGCAATTCCCGATGGCACAATTAAAACAGTTTTTTCAATCTTTTCGGGTGCTACGCACATGAGTTTCACAAGTACACCTCCACCATATGACCCACCCATACAACACATTTTTTCAAAACCAAGTCCGTTGATAACATCTAAAGCCCATTCGCCATACTGCATATTATTCGCTGACAAAACGGTTTGAGCACTTTTCCCTGGATGTCCCATTGTATCAACAGCATATATACAGAAATCATTAGATAGACTTCTGAAATGAGAGAGATAATAGGGAGTTGTACTGTTACCACCGTGAAATAACAGCAACGGTTTACCATCTTGTTTTCCAACTTTAACGATGTGTGATTTTCCAAATCTCGTATTAACATATATGTCATCGAATTTAAGATTTAACGCATCCATTTGCTTATCATATAGCTCTATCAAAAATAATTCACTTTGTTTG
The DNA here is from genome assembly GCA_964449985.1 of uncultured Defluviitaleaceae bacterium. GTDB lineage: Bacteria > Bacillota > Clostridia > Lachnospirales > WRAX01 > CAYVCG01. The sequence goes on along the minus strand of CAYVCG010000037.1, from coordinate 2,453 downwards.
CTTTTATATACCTTTTTCATATTTGCACTCCACCAAATATAAATAATAATAGTCCGTTTTTATAATACAAAGATTAAAAAAACTATGATAAAGGTTTTTTTATCTCTTCTTGTTTTCCATATATCATTGGTTCTATTAAAAAAGCCAGTAATGCTTCCAATCCGAGCCCTGCGAATGACAATAGGCTTAAAGATAAATAGTCTATGCCCTTACCTTTGTCCATAAATAAATCCTCCTAAAAAATCACACCTATACACCAAAAGCTGTCAAATTCACATTCGACAGCTTTCTACAAATTCTGTGCTTGTGAGTCAAAAAAGCTAACAGAGAGTTATACTCATTTTTATTATTTCCCAAGTCGTATATCGGTTAATGTCTTTTGCTCAAGTGAAAAATGTTCAAAACTCATTTCGTCACCTTCGCCAAGAGGTGATTGTGCTACAATTCCAACCTTAATGCATTCGCGCATTGGAATATGTGTTAATCGCGCCATCATATATCCTTTGCCGTCAAGGGAATAATGCACAGCAAAAATATTGCCTTTTCGTGATAAGCGTAGCCACACTTCATTTTTATCTACATTTACACCATTTGCATCATCCGATTTCCCATTTGTCATAACAGTGACTACCGCTTTTGTGCCTAAATCTGTGTATTCAAAGCAAGCCTTTGCCCATTTTGTGTCATCATCAAATGCAAACAATACACAGGCATCATAAGTGCTGATAAAGTTGTGGCTTACCTTTGCTTGCATTACAAAGTCACCGCATATATCTTGATAAACGAACGGTGCATTTGAAGTGATTTCATCGGTTTCAGGATTCACAAAATAGTCTGTCTTGGGCAGAGCTGTTACACTAATCTTATCGTTTTGCGTGTTGTAGATTGCGTTGTTGATAGATTTAAATCCATTCATAAAATCTCTCCCTTGTAAAAATCTGCCAAGTTCCCACTTGACAGCTTTTGGCAAATTGTGCTTGTGAGTCAAAAAAGCTAACGGCACGATTTAAGAATCTTTACAAATATTAAATATGGTAACGCAAAATAATAAAACAATAATAAAAATAGAACTTATAATTGCTATGGGAGATATGAATTCGGGATAGTAAAACTGACCGTCAAATGCCTGAACATAAAATACAAATATCGTGCTACTCAATAGTATAAAGGCATGTACGATTAGCAAAAACTTATTTATTTTATCTGTTTTTATTATTTGTTCTCTCAAAAACCATATAAATAAAATAATTAAAAAAATACAAAGTATAGAAAGAATTCTCAGCCAAGCTAATTGCATCACAACATCAACTGGCACTTCCCAGCCAGGCCCTACTTGATTAAGATATACTGTTCTCAAAAGAAGCACTTCGTAAAGAGTGATTAATATTAATTCTAAAGCAATAATCCTTGCCCATACGCAAAAAGCTGCCAAACTCACATTCGACAGCTTTGGACAAATCTTGTGCTTGTGAGTCAAAAAAGCTAACAGCAGATTATTCTTATACTCTTTTCTTAAGCAGATACATTAAATAAACGCCAAGGGAGAATGATAATATCCCTATTAAAACGAATCCGCCCCAAATTATATTCCAAAGTGGATTATTCACATCAAACATAAATAATAGCAAGTCATTCCACAAAGCTATTCCGAGCAAAACAGCGATTACATCAAACAAAACATAGCCACCACCAAAAATATAAATAAAACGCCACCAATAATTTTTACCTACATTTTTAACAAAAGCAGCTATTCCACTAATGCAAAGTATTAGAAGAGTTATCATTAAAACATAGTACATAATATTTTTTTCAGCAAGAACGCTTATCCAATAATCCGCATAGGTCTTTCTGTCAATTAGCCCCCAAATCCTATGCATATGAAATAATCCAAAAAACAAATAAAAAACAGGCTCAAACCAGTATATGGTTGATTTGTTAGACACTATACCACCTTCTTCTCAATTAACTAATTTCCGACTGTACGCGAAAAGCCGCCAAGTTTCCACTCGACAGCTTTTCGACAAATCTTATGCTTGTGAGTCAAAATAGCTAACCGCAAGTGCTTATTTATCTGTTTCATCAACATCATAAATTATGGTATGTTTTCCTGAATGAAAATCAAGAAATCTATAATATTCACGTTTTGTAGAACAGGTAATAAAGGTTTCAAAATAGACACCCTTATTAAAATCAATATGTAAATCGCAAGTTTTGGTATAATAAATATTTTCTATTTTCAAAGGCAAAAATAGATCTATTAATTCTTGTGATCGCACATCAAAAACACTACTCAGCTCTTTTTTTCTGCCAAAAACATCCCAATCCCAGTCACTATATTTTAAACCATTGTCATATGGATTGTAAATATCATGTGAGGCTAACAATATTTCACCCTCTTTGACAAAACGCCATTGACATTGAAAATGTATCCTGTATTCTGGGCTCTCCTCTTT
>CAYVCG010000036.1:16396-20978 GCA_964449985.1 uncultured Defluviitaleaceae bacterium | reverse complement strand
ATAAAACCTTTGCCTCTGGGTCAATATGTAATATATAATTGCCTATTGAATGCATCAAATGCGTTTTCCCTAATCCAACGCCACCATATAAAAACAATGGGTTATATGTAGTTTGCCCGGGGGCTTCTGCAACTGCTTTGGAAGCAGCAAAAGCCATCTCATTGCTTTTTCCCTTAACAAACGATTCGAATACATACTTTGATTTTAGATTACTGCCGTACATGGACTGTTTCTTTTTTGTCTCATGGATTTGTCCACTTTCGTTTATATCACTCGGTAGTATAATCTTTATTGTATATTCTTTATTGGTAACAGCTTGTATAATCTGCGCTATTGAAGATAAATATCTATGTTCCAGAGTTGCTTTTGTCGCCTCTTCCGGCGCGACAAGTATAAATGCGTCATTATCGATCATATAAGGTTTTATGGGCTTTACCCAGCTCGTGAACATTGGCGAGGGAAGATCCCTTTCAAGTATAGTGACCACCTTTGCCCAATATGCGTTTATTTCGTTGCTTTTTAGATTATTCATACAACTAATTCCCCTTAGTCTAAGCAGTACTTTTAATGTATTGTTAATAAATTTATAAGAAAACAAGCCCAAAAACAAAGTTATTAACATTTTTCATGTTAATAACTTTGAGTTATCAACATGAATTTGTCCACAATTTGACGGTTATAATAAAATTTTCCACAATTGTTGATAACTACTGTTAATAAAACGTGAAAAAAGCGTTCCGATGCATTCGCATACAAGCATATCATATCAAAATTTTTATTTTTAAGCAATGAATTATTTTTATATTTAACATAATAATTCTTGACGAACTAGGGTTTATCTAATATAATACTATTCATGATACTCAATTCGGCTTTAATATGCGGATTGGTTTTTGTTTTATACCATTTATTCGGATTGTTAAGGAGGTGCTTTTGTTTATGAAAAGGACATTTCAGCCTAAGGTAAGGCAAAGAAATAAGGAACATGGTTTCCGCAAAAGAATGAGTACGTCTAACGGAAGAAAGGTTCTGTTAAGAAGACGCAGAAAAGGCAGAAAAGTGCTTACTGCTTAAATCTTTTTGTTTTGCCCGATAAAACGTAAAAGGATATTTGGTCGCAGTTTTATCATGTGGCCTTTTGTAATGCTTCTTCCGCTGAGAATATAAATAGGGAGAAGTTTTTCTATGTATCTTAAATTGTTATGGGCAACAGGGCTTATAAAAAAGGGTTTGATTATTGAATGAATTATACCTGCTCGCTGAAAAACAACCGCCAGTTTCGATTCGTTTATAATAAGGGAAAGTCCTCCGCCAATAAATATTTGGTTATTTTCGTTGTGAAAAACAGCGGCGAAACTAATCGGTTGGGCATATCCATTAGTAAAAAAGTCGGGAAGAGCGTTGTAAGAAACCGGATACGGCGGCGTATAAAAGAAAGCTATCGAAGCCTTGAGGATAATATTAAAGTCGGGTATGACATTGTGTTTTTAGCAAGGCAAGGCGCAAACGGTTCCGAATATAATGATATTCACCGTTCAATAAAAAGTTTGTTAAACAGACAGTCGTTATTTAAAGAAAATGAAAACTCTGATGCCCGGGGCGAAAAAATAGAAAAGATATAAGCCCCTTTAGTATATATCGGGGGGTAATATACATTTTAAAGAAAGTGTGTTTGTTATTAGTCCGGTTTTATCAATTGTGTATATCGCCGCATCTTCCGAGGTCTTGCCGTTTTATGCCGACATGCTCGCAGTATTGCTATGAGGCTATCATCAAATACGGCGCATTAAAGGGCGGTTTTCTTTCATTAAAAAGGTTACTTAGGTGTCATCCGTTTTGCAAGGGCGGGTATGACCCAGTTCCTTAAAAAAGGCCTTTGGGCCGGGTTTTTATTTTTTGCCTTTGTTATTTTTAGATTTGTTTGGCTGATTAGGAGGAAAAGTTGTTGTTTGAAACTTTATTTGCCAGAACGACATTTTTGTTAGCAAATTATATAGAAAACGAAACGAATTTTATCGTTGGGCCGGTTGCCGCTTTTTTAGGTTTTATATTAAATTTTCTTTTCGAAATAGTTCGTGTTATAACGCTTCAAAACTCAATGGGTATTGCTATTATCCTGTTGACTATTGTCGCAAGGACGCTTATGCTGCCTCTTGCGTTTAAACAGCAGAAATCTATGGTGTCTATGCGCAGGATTCAGCCTGAGATGGACAAGATTAAAGAAAAATACGCCGGCGTAACGGATCCGGAGCTTAAAAGAAAGATGTCCGCCGAGATGCAGGCGCTTTATACAAAGAACAAAGTTAATCCGTTTAGTGGATGTTTGCCGCTGCTCATAACCTTGCCTATATTCTTTGCTTTGAGCTATTTGATGAGGCAGTCGTATTTATATGTTCATGAGCTTGGTGATATTTATAACAATATGGCAAATGTTCTTATGGGCCCGCTTAATAATAAGGCCGAATTTCCGCAGCTTATGGAAACATTTGCGAGTATTGTCAATCCAAAAATCCAAGCAAACAGCGGTATTCTTATTGACACAAATGTTATAGCGGATCTTGCAAAAGCAATGAATAAATTTAACGCTGCTGACTGGAAGACGCTTTTAGACCAGCTTAAAAATATCCCCGGCAGCGCTTATCAAAATATATCAGAGCTTTTGGCTACGAAAATGCATATAGAGAATTTTATGGGTATAGACCTTGTAGAAGTTGCTGGATGGGGCTTACCGGGAATTGTTATACCTATCTTAACAGGTGCGACGACGTTTTTATCGACTTGGGTTATTAATAAGCAGCAATACGCCGGTTCTAAGGATTCAGCCATTCGGACGCAACAGACGCTTATGCTTACTGTTATGCCGATAACAATGGCTTGGATGACGACAGGTTTCTCATCCGGTGTTGGTTTATACTGGATAGTCTCTAGTGCTTATCAGACAGTTCAACAAATTTTATTAAATAAATATTACTTAGCCAGAACTCCTGAAGTTGTTTCCGTTATAGACGGAAAAGAAGTTAAACAGCCAAAGCCTATCATTACTATTGATAAAAGTAAAAGGAAAAATAAGGGGGCTAAATAGTGGGGAGCAAGAATGTTGTGGAAAAAACAGGCAGAACGGTTGATGAAGCTATCGCCGAGGCCTTAAAAGAACTTAACGTTGATAGAGACGAAGTTGAGATAGAGATAATTGATCAGGGTAGCAAAGGTATTTTGGGCATAGGTTCAAAGCCTTGCAAAATTATCGTTAAAAAAACGATTGATTTTGAAAAGAGAGCAAGAAGGTTTCTGCGTGAGGTTATTGCCTCTATGGGCATGTCTGCGGAAATCGGTATAGAGCTTAAAGATAATCATATGGATATTGTATTAACAGGAAAGGATATGGGCATATTTATAGGCAAACGTGGCCAAACGCTCGATTCTTTGCAATATTTGGTGAGCCTTATCGTTAATAAGGACAAGGGCGATGGCCAATATGTAAGCGTTACGCTTGATACAGAAAATTATCGCCAAAGGCGTAAAGAAACGCTTGAATCATTGGCTTTTAATCTTGCAAAAAAGGTTAAGCAAACAAGACGTAACGTTGTTTTAGAGCCGATGACTCCTAATGAACGCCGGATCATGCATTCTGCTTTGCAAAACGACAAGTATGTCGTAACGTATAGCGAGGGTGACGAACCGTATAGGAATGTTGTCATTGCTCTGCGTAAGTCCAATGCTCCAAGAAAGGCACCATATAATACAGAAGCTTAAAATACACTGGGCAATCCGCCCTAATCCAAGCCTAAGAGCCGTCCTCTTAGGCTTTTTAAAGAGCCAGTAAAGAAACGGAGCAACAGCCTATGAAAAAATCATTATATATAAACGACACAATTTGCGCTATAGCCGCATCCGGCGGATCTATCGGTATAGTCCGTATTAGCGGCTCGGAAAGCTTCCGTCTTGTTTTAGAAATTTTTGCCGCCGGAAAAACCAAAAAGAAAATATCAGCTTTTCAAACCCATCGGATATACTACGGCCATATCGTATTTAATAACGAAATTATAGATGAAGTAATACTATTACCTATGCAGTCACCAAAGAGCTATACGTGTGAAGATGTTGTTGAGATTCATTGCCATGGTGGCGTAAAATCATTGCAGAGGATAATGACTGCGCTTTTGTCTCTTGGTATACGCCCGGCGGAACAGGGAGAGTTTACAAAGCGTGCATTTTTAAACGGAAGGTTGGATTTGTCTCAGGCAGAAGCGGTTATGGATATTATTGCAGCAAAAACGGAGCTGTCTCATCAAACCGCAGTGAATCAACTCAGCGGAGGTATTTCCGGAGAAATAAAGGAATACCGCAATATTGTTTTATCAATGCTTGCAAATATCGAAGCGAATATTGATTATCCAGAAAACGATATAGAGGAACTCTCGATAGAAAATATTAAGCATCAAACCACTGGCTTGATTAAAAAAATAAAACAGCTTTTAAAAACATCGGATACAGGCAGGATTATCCGTGATGGAATACAAACCGTTATTATCGGTAAGCCAAACGTAGGTAAATCTTCATTATTAAATATGATTTTAAATGA
>CAYVCG010000036.1:3697-16296 GCA_964449985.1 uncultured Defluviitaleaceae bacterium | reverse complement strand
GGGGAGATAAAAACGAATATGGCTGTTGTTTCCAGCCTGCGGCATAAAAATGCATTAATCCGGGCTTTATCAAGCCTTGAAAACGTAATCGCCACAGCCGAAAGCGGACTTAGCCAGGATTTTATGGCGATAGATCTGACAGATGCATACTCTTATCTTGGAGAGATAACAGGGGATTCTGTAGATGAAGATATTATTGACAGGATTTTTTCAGATTTTTGTTTAGGGAAATAAATATAATATGTGAGGAAATTATTATGACGACATTTGAAAAATTTTTAGATATGGATATAAGAGCCGGAGAAATTATTCAGTGTGAGGTTTTCGTAAATGCAAGAAAACCGGCTTATAAACTTTTAATTGATTTTGGGGAAGAAATAGGCATAAAAAGATCAAGCGCGCAAATAACTGAGCTTTATAATACACATGAACTGATTGGTAAACAGATTTTGGGTATTGTGAACCTTTCTCCAATGAAGATTGCTGATTTTATATCAGAGGTGCTTGTGCTTGGGGTTTATTCTAGCAAGGGTGTTGTGCTCATTGTTCCAGAGCAGAAGGTTTTAAATGGCGACAAACTTGGATAAACAGCAATCGAAGCGAATATTTTTAGAATGTGAAGTGATAAAAAACAATGACAAAAACATATACATCCGGCGAATATGATATAGCTATTATCGGCGGTGGTCATGCGGGCTGCGAAGCTGCTTTGGCTGCTGCTAGAATGGGCTGTAATACGATTATGTTCGCTATAAGTTTAGACAGTATCGCTATGATGCCGTGCAACCCGAATATCGGGGGAACGTCTAAAGGCCATCTCGTTAAGGAAGTGGATGCATTAGGCGGCGAAATGGGTAAAAATATAGATAAAACATATATCCAATCCCGTATGCTTAATATCGGAAAAGGCCCGGCTGTCTATTCCTCCCGCGCTCAGGCCGATAAATCAAAGTATTCTCAGGAAATGAAGAAAACGCTTGAAAATACAGACAATCTTTGTATACGTCAAGCAGAAATTATGGAAATAATGATGGACAACGGAGCTGTCACAGGTGTTGTTACGGAATCCGGAGCGGTTTATAAATGTAAGGCGATTATCCTCTGCTCAGGCACGTATCTCAACGCACGGTGTTTATACGGCGAAACGATAATTCAAACGGGCCCAAACGGGCTTCGTTCTTCTAAAAGCCTGTCCGAGATGCTAAAAGCGGCAGGCGTTAGAATGATGCGCTTTAAAACAGGCACGCCTGCAAGAATAGATAAACGCACGATAGATTTTAGCAAGATGAGCGAGCAAAAGGGCGACGAAAACATAGTTCCGTTTTCATTCGAGAATAGCCCCGAGGATATAAGCCGGGAGCAAATCTCATGTTGGCTGACATATACAAACGAAACGACCCATAAAATTATACGCGATAATCTTCATCGTTCGCCAATGTATTCTGGCGTTATAGAAGGAACAGGAACGAGGTATTGCCCGTCTATTGAGGATAAGGTTGTCAGGTTTGCGGATAAGGACAAGCATCAGATTTTTATTGAGCCGGAAGGTGAAAATACTAATGAAATGTATGTTCAAGGTATGTCCACATCTCTGCCGGAAGACGTGCAGACGGTTATGTATCGCAGTGTTCCCGGTTTGGAAAACTGTAAGATAATGAGAAACGCCTACGCAATCGAATATGATTGTATCGACGCAACAGCTCTAAAACTAACGCTAGAATTTAAGGATATAAAGGGCTTGTTTTCTGCTGGTCAGCTAAACGGCAGCAGCGGTTATGAGGAAGCAGCCTCACAGGGGCTTGTCGCTGGTATAAACGCCGCGCTTTTGGTGCAAGGCAAGCCACCGCTTATCATTGATCGATCTGAGGGCTATATTGGCGTTTTAATAGACGATCTTGTGACAAAAGGAACAAAGGAGCCATATCGCATGATGACATCGCGCGCGGAATACCGGTTACTTTTGCGTCAAGATAATGCTGATTTGCGTCTTACGGAAAAAGGGTATACAGCGGGGCTTATTCCAGAGGAAAGATATAAACGGTTTTTAGAGAAAAAAAGGCTTATTGCGGATGAGATTAAGCGCGTGGAGAAGGCGGTTATCGCTCCGTCTGATTATGTCAATGAGTTTTTAACAAAACATTCAAGCTCAAACATATCAACAGGGCTAAAGCTTGCGGATTTGATAAGGCGGCCGGAGCTTGATTATAACAAGCTTTCTGAGATAGATCAGGGCAGGCCGGAGCTTCCTCTTCAAGTAGCCGAGCAGGTTAATATAACTATAAAGTTTGATGGGTATATAAAGCGGCAGATGTTGCAGGTGGAGCAGTTTAAAAAGCTGGAAGGCAAAAAGTTGCCTGCTGATATCGATTATTATTCGATTTCCGGCCTACGTTTGGAAGCAAAGCAAAAACTGAGCGCTATGCGCCCGGAGAGCATTGGCCATGCATCGCGTATAACGGGCGTTTCGCCTGCGGATGTTTCCGTATTGCTCGTTTATTTAACGCAGGCTAGGGGAAATATTTAAAACAATTTTTCTCTCGTATTAGTTACAACAATCCGTTTCCGTCATAATATAGTATTGCGGAGTAATAATTACCAACGAATACTAACATGGGAGGAAAGGCAATGATTCTTGGTGTTAAAGTGCCGTCCGGAGAGAGCTGTCTCGGCTCTAAAAAAAAGCCGGGGGCGGCGCTAAGGAATTTTAATGAAAATCCGTTAAAAGGAAGCAAACCCTTTTTTAATATGGCAAAGGATAAAAACAATAACGAGGTTGTTAAGCTATTTATTGATGCCGTTTCGGACGGCGGGTTTGAAGATGCAAAGCTCTATTTATCCAAGAGCCTTAAAGCTGTTGGTGTAATTAATTTTGACGAACTAAAAAAATTTTTTAACGAAAACATAGAATACAAATACTTGAATAAAGTGCGATTTGAGAGCCTTCCGGAAAGTATTGTAACGAATTCTATACTCGTTATGAACGATAACATACAAAAAAGCAGTATAATACATCTCTATTTAATAAATGAACCCGATACTTATGGAAACTGGAAGATATGCGGCATTGAAAAGGAATAACGGGCAGCCGTAACAGCAAAAATAGCCCTATGCAAAGGAGGAAACAGATTGGATTCAAAAGAACTGCTGATTAATGGCTTTGAAAGCTTTGGAATACAAAATATATCTGACGAAATATATAATAAATTTAAAAAATATAAGGAGTTGCTTCAGGATTGGAACAAACGTATGAACCTAACCTCAGTAACTGAAGATAGAGAAATCCTTATAAAACATTTTTTGGATAGTGCATCTGTTTTATCGGTTTTGAAAAAGCCGTCTGACCAGAACCGGCTTAAATTAATAGACGTTGGAACGGGCGCCGGTTTTCCGGGCATACCTGTTAAGATTTTGGAGCCTGGCTATGAAGTGGTTCTTTTAGATTCGCTTAATAAGCGGATTAATTTTTTAAACGAAACTATAAAGCAGCTTGAAATAGAAAATATAACGTGTTATCACATGCGGGCTGAGGAAGCCGGGCGGGATAAGGACTTTCGAGAACAGTTTGATATTTGCGTTTCCAGAGCTGTTGCAAGGCTTTGTTTGCTTTCAGAATATTGCCTGCCATTTGTTAAAGTTGGCGGCGATTTTGTTGCTATGAAAGGGCCGGATGTTAAGCAGGAAATATTCGAATCTGAAATTGCTGTCGAAGCGCTTGGCGGAGAGATTGTTGACGTAAAATCGGTTTTATTACCGTATAGTGAAATAAATCATACCCTTATTGTCATAAAAAAAGTACGACAAACTCCTGCAAAATATCCCAGAACATCATCCCAAATGTCAAAATCACCCATAAAATAGGGCGATTTGTGGCAGGTTTTGTATTTAATTAAATAATCAGAATATTCAATTAATAATACCTCTTTGGGAAATAGATGATACAATACATATATGGAAAAAAATTCCAATTTGTTGTAATCGGATATTTACGAAAGAGGTGTTTTTAAAATGAGTATGGCTGCAAACCTTATAACTAACTATGAGATCGTTTACTTGCCTGTTGATAAAATTATGCCCAACCCGTATCAGCCCCGTAAAATTTTTGAGCGTTCCCAGTTGGAAGATTTGGCAAACTCAATAAAGGAATACGGTGTGCTCCAACCTATTAGCGTTCGTCTTATAAACGGGCGAAATTATGAGCTTGTTGCGGGGGAACGGCGTCTTAGGGCATCAAAGCTTGCGGGGCTAGAAACAATACCCGCTATGGTTGTCAACATAAACGACCAAGATAGCGCTATTATTGCTATTATTGAAAACCTTCAGAGACAAGACCTTAATTTCATTGAGGAAGCAGAAGGGTTGCAAAACCTTATTACGGATTATGGATTTACGCAGGAGCATCTTGCGGAACGTATAGGAAAAAAACAGTCCACAATAGCAAACAAGCTTCGCATATTAAAGCTTCCGAAGGAAATACAAGATGAACTGGTTGAAAACGGCTTAACAGAACGCCATGCCCGGGCTTTGTTGAAACTGCCTGATGAGAAGCTACAAAATGACGTATTAAAGAAGGTCATTGCAAACGGGCTTAACGTTAAAAAAACCGAGGAATACATAGAATCCGTTTTGCAAAAGCTTAACGGCGAAAAGGACAAGCCTAATAAAATCTTAACAAAAACGTTTGTTAAGGACTTACGCCTTTTTACAAACACTATAAAACAAGCAGTAGACGTTATGAATAGCGCAGGGATTGCAACAGCGTATGATGTTGAGGAAAATCCGGACGGATGTTTCATAAGCATTGCTATAACGTATTGATTTTAAGGGACAGACGTGCAAAGAACGCCCCTACGGTTTTGGTGTTGTAAGGGTGCGTTCTGCACGTCTGTAGGGAAAAGATTGAGCCTTTATTTTTCGCGCCAATTTTTTCTAAAATCCAACGGTGTTATTCCCTCATGCCGTTTAAATGTTTCGATAAAGAAGCTTGTGTTGTCAAATCCAACAAGTTTTGCAATGTCTGCAATCGAGGTGGTTTGAGACCGAAGTATTTCCTTAGCGACATTTATTCGTGTCATGATAAGAAACTCATTGGGTGTTAAACCTATATGGCGTTTAAATATTTTTTGAAAATATTGCTTGTTCATATTAAAATGTTGAGCAAAATATTCCAGAGTAAGCTTTTTTGAATAATCATGATTTATAATTTCAATCGCTTGGTCAACATAAGATGGGCGGTTGTTTAGGCTGGTTTTAGAGGATTGGGCTGTTAAAAGTAGCCTTGTCATAATCTTTACTATAAGCTCGGATAGCTTTATTTCAACATCAATACCGTTCGCACGGCCATCGTATGTGAGTATTTCACGGAATAAAGCGGGAAACGGGTCGTTTTGGGGCAGATTAACGACACTGTCATTGCTTAGATTCATAAACAGATTATAATACTGCAATGCAGGCGTTCCGTAAAAATGGAGCCACAAAATATCCCATTTGCTATCTTTGTCAGAACAATAATATTGATGATTCATGCAGTTTATCCAAAGAGCCTGGTTAGAAGACAGAGAATATTTTTTGCCGCAATATTCCAGCTTGCCGTTACCGCCTAGAGTGTAAATAATTAGAAATGATGCAAGCCCTTTGCGTTTAGTAAAGTATTGGGGCAAGCAATGAAACTCTCCGGCTTCCTGAACATAAAAAAGGGTTGATTTCGCTGCTGGGCTTGTTGTTGAGACAAACCATTTTGATGTTGGCAGGATGCTAAGCCCAACATCTATAACGTTTTTTGAGGGTAATGCATATTCGTTTATAATCATTCACCTCTTAATAACAAAGATAACTGCCTATTACCAAAATTATATAATAATCATCTTATATTTGCAATAATTTCATTTGATGCACCTGCTTTTGTTTACATAATAGTTTTTTAATAACACCAATGTGTAAAAGTTATTAACATTATCCACATAGTTATGCACAAATGCCTATATTCCGTACTAAGTTATACACAATTGAGCTGGTATTAAAGTTAATAAACATAGTGTCGTGTTAGCCGGGAAAATTATTTTTTTCCTCTTTTTTTGTCGAATATCTTGTGTTATAATCGAATGAGCAAATTTAATACAAAGATTTTCACTTTACAGGAGGAAATAAAAAAATGAATGGTTCCAATGGCGCAAAATCATTTCAAACTATTACTGACTTTGAGAGCTGCCCGAACGTAATTTCCGGTAATATCCGTATATTTTCCTGCAATTCAAATAAAGAACTGGCCGCAGCTATTGCAGAAAATCTAGGTGTTCCTTTAGGCGTCAGCACTGTCGGAACGTTTAGTGATGGCGAGATTTATACGAGAATAAAGGAAACAATACGCGGTGCCGATGTTTATATTGTGCAATCGACTTCACCTCCGGTAAACGATAATCTTATGGAGCTTCTTATTATGATAGATGCTATGAAACGTGCTTCCGCCGGCCATATCAGCGCCGTTATTCCATATTTCGGCTATGCAAGGCAAGACAGGAAAGCCCGCGCCAGAGATCCTATTACAGCAAAGCTTGTGGCGAATTTATTAACAACTGCCGGGGCTGACAGGGTTATTTCTATGGATCTGCATTGCAATCAGATTCAAGGTTTTTTTGATATCCCCGTAGATCATCTTTTGGGTGGGCCGCATATAGCTGATTATTTTGCTGAGAAGTTTTCAGGAAACATGTCTGATCTTGTTGTTGTTTCGCCGGATTTGGGAAGTGTTACAAGAAGCCGTGCATTTGCATCAAGGCTTGATGTGCCTTTGGCTATTGTTGATAAACGCCGCCCAAGAGCAAATGTTTCTGAGGTTATGAATATTATTGGTTCGATAGAGAACAAAAAGGTTATACTAACGGATGACATTATTGACACAGCGGGAACGATAACCGGCGCTGCGAATGCTCTTGTTGAGCGAGGCGCAAAAGAGGTTTACGCCTGCTGTACTCATGCTGTGCTTTCAGGCCCAGCTATAGAACGTATACAGGAATCAAAAATAACCGAGCTTGTGGTTTTGGATACTATAAGGCTGCCGGAAGAAAAGCAGATAGAAAAGATAAAGATGATTTCCGTGGCGGATATTTTCTGCGAAGCCATCAAGCGCATTCACGGAGGTTTATCGGTTTCCGAGCTGTTCCTTTAATAACAGGAGAGTTTTTATGTGGTTAATCATAGGTTTGGGTAACCCCGGGCGGGATTATGCAGGAACAAGGCATAATGTCGGGTTTGAAGTCATAAATAAATTAGCGTATGACAATAATATAGAAATTAATAAATCCAAGTTCCGCGCGCATATAGGCGAGGGTTTTATAAACGGCAAAAAGGTTATACTTATAAAACCGCAAACGTTTATGAATCTAAGCGGTGAAAGCGTGCGGGATTTTGTTGAGTATTATAAACCGCTTTTGGAAGAAACAATCGTTATTTATGACGATGTCTCACTTTCTCCCTCACAGATTCGTATTAGAAAAAAGGGCACCGCAGGCGGCCATAACGGCATAAAAAACATAATATACCAGTTGGAAACAGATGAATTCCCTCGTGTTAAAGTGGGTATTGGTGAAAAACCGCCGGGGTGGGACTTGGCTGATTATGTTTTGAGCAAGTTTGGAAAAAAAGAGACGGAAGATATTATATCCGGCATAACAGACGCTGCCGACGCTGTGGAACTGATTCTTAAAGAGGGCTTTGAAACAGCAATGAATAAGTATAACAAAAAAACGGGGGCAAATAAAATTGATTAACAATGCCTTGACCGATATTTCCCTTGAGCTTGACAGCTATACAAAATTATTAGAAAATTTAAAAATTAAAAATTCCTCAGCCGCCCATAAGGCGGCTCTTTGTACTGGCGTTATAGACCCGCAGAAATGCCATCTTGCATATTCTCTTGGCGTTCATCTTTCACGGCCTGTTTTTATCATAACCCATTCAGAGTTAAAGGCCAAAGAAATGTTTGAGGATATGCAGTTTTTTGGCAGCGAAGGCGTGTATTTGTATCCTTCTAAGGATGCAGTTTTTTACAATGCCGATGTTCGCAGTGCTCATATCATGAAGCACCGCTTTAAAATCCTTGATGCACTGCTAAACCAGCAGCAAACCACAATAATTGCTTCTGTCGAAGCTTTGTTTGACAGGATAACGCCAAAAAATATTTTTGAGGATTTTATACTGGAGTTTGAACCGGGAGACGGCGTTACGCTTGATTTTATTGCGGAAAGATTAGTGCTTATGGGTTATGAACGTCGGGATTTGGTGGAATCCGCTGGGCAGTTCGCTGTTCGCGGCGGTATTTTGGATTTATTCACACCGATCTATGACAACGCCATAAGAATCGAGTTTTGGGGCGACGAAATAGATTCAATACGACTTATGGATTCTTATTCCCAGCGCTCAATAGAAAAGATAGACCATATATGCATCTTCCCCATGCGTGAGCTTGTATATGAGGAAGACGATATACCAAAGGCAATCGAGCGTATAAAAAAGGACTTTGAGAATGTTAAGGCCGACTATGTTAAAAAAGGTCTTTTTGAGGAAGCGGAAACACTTGAAGAAACGATAAATCAGGTTGTAGACAGCTTTAATTCTCAAAAGAATTTTTCCGGGGCTGATAAATACATCCAGTATTTTTATGAAGATGGAACATCTCTAATTGATTATTTGCCGGGAAATACATTGATTTTCTTTGATGAACCTATTAGAATTAGCGAACGTGCAGGCAACGTCTTAAATGAATTTTATGAAAGTATGAAAAACCGCATATCAAAAGGTTATCTCTTGCCGAGGCAAGGGGAAATGATGTTCTCCTATGCAGATATTTTGGCAAAGACAAAAAACTATGCCCAAATACTACTTTCCATGCTCACCTATGGCATGAGGGATTTTGTTTTGGATGAGACGTTTTCATTTGAAACCAAATCCTCCGGCGTAATAAAACAACGCCTTGACATGCTTTCCGAGGATTTGCGTTATTTTAAGGAGAAGGACTATCGCATTATCATTCTGGCGGGTGGAAAAACAAGAGCGGAGAGATTATCCGCTGAGCTTTTGGATCAAGGCTTTTCCACCAAATATTTTGATAGCTTTAAAGATGTTTCATTCCCGAAGGGCGTTGTTGCGCTGTCTAGAGGCAGTTTGACAAAGGGCTTTGAATATCCGCTTATTCGCGTCGTTATAATCTCAGACAAAGAGCTTTTCGGTGCAGAAAAAGAGAAAAAGCGGGCGCGAAAGAAGAAAAAGGGCGCAAAAATTGAAAGCTTTACTGACCTTAAAATAGGTGATTATGTCGTTCATGACAGCCATGGTATTGGGGTTTATAAAGGCATAGAAAAGATAATCGTTGATGGAATAAGCAGGGATTATTTAAAAATTGGTTATGCAAACGAAGGTAACCTGTATGTCAACACAAGCCAGCTTGACATGGTGCAAAAATATATCGGCGGAGATGATGCAAAGCCAAAGCTAAACAAACTGGGCGGGCAGGAATGGAATAAATCAAAGGCAAGGGTACGTTCTTCCGTTCAGGAGCTTGCAAAGGATCTTGTGGCATTGTATGCCAAGCGCCAGGCGGCCACAGGTTTTTCGTATACAGGAGACAGTGTTTGGCAGAAGGAGTTTGAGGAGCTATTTCCGTTTGAGGAAACCGAGGACCAACTGCTTGCTATAGAAGACGTTAAACACGATATGGAAAGTGACAAGGTTATGGATAGGCTTATTTGCGGCGACGTGGGCTATGGCAAGACAGAAATCGCAATTAGAGCCGCTTTCAAAGCCGTTCAGGATAACAAACAGGTAGCATTTTTAGTGCCGACTACGATTCTTGCTCAACAGCATTACAACACATTCCTCCAGCGCATGAAAGACTTTCCCATAAGGATAGAAATGCTTTCCCGTTTTAGGACTCCAAAACAGCAAAAGCTGGCTATTGAAGGCATATCAAAAGGCCTAGTCGATATTGTTATCGGAACGCACAGGCTTTTGTCCAAGGATATTGAATTCAAAAACCTGGGGCTTATAATTGTGGATGAGGAACAGCGGTTTGGTGTTTCTCATAAGGAAAGGCTGAAACAAATGCGTGAAAATGTCGATGTTTTAACGCTTACTGCAACGCCAATACCAAGAACGCTTCATATGAGCCTTACGGGCATTCGAGATATGTCTATTTTGGAGGAACCCCCGCAAGAGCGGCAACCGATTCAAACCTATGTTATGGAATATAATACAGAAGCTGTTCGTGATGCGATAAACAGGGAATTGGCCAGAAACGGCCAGGTGTATTTTTTGCATAACCATGTTCGAAACATATCGGAAACCGCGGCAAAGCTCCAGCAGCTTGTGCCCGGAGCAGTCGTTTCATATGCTCATGGCCAGATGAGCGAGCATGAGTTGGAACACATTATGATTGATTTTATCGAAGGCGAGATAGACGTTTTGGTTTGCACAACGATAATAGAAACAGGTCTTGATATACCAAACGTTAATACAATCATTATCCAAGACGCGGATCATATGGGTTTATCACAGCTTTATCAGTTGCGAGGCCGTGTTGGCCGCTCAAACAGAACGTCTTATGCATACCTCATGTATAAAAAGGACAAGGTTTTGACGGAGCTTTCAGAAAAACGCCTGCAAACAATCCGCGAATTCACTGAGTTTGGCTCTGGTTTTAAAATCGCTATGCGTGATTTGGAAATCCGAGGCGCCGGGAATTTGCTTGGAGGAGAGCAGCATGGGCATATGGATGTTGTCGGATATGATACGTATTGCAAGCTGCTTGCAGAGGCTGTTGATGAGATCAAGGGAGTTCCGCATAAAGAGAGCTTTGAAACAACTGTGGACATAAACATAAACGCTTTTATTCCCGGGTATTATATTGAAAACGAAGAGCAAAAGCTGGAGGTATACAAAAAAATATCCTTCATCCAAAACGAAGAGGATTATTATGATATGCAGGAGGAAATTGAGGACAGATACGGCGATTTGCCGTCTAGCGTTCAAAATCTGCTTGAGGTTGCTCTTTTAAAAGCGATCGCTCATAACAAGGGCATAACATCTATTGCGCAAAAAAGCAAAAGCGTTGTAATAATGTTTAAACCCAATGCGGATATTTCCCCGGAAAGTTTAGCAAGCCTTATTCGTCAAAATAGCAGCTCTTTGTTTTTTACAAACGCTCAAAATCCGTATATAACATACAAAACAGACTGCGATGCTGCTGATTTGATTCCAAAAATTACGGAGATGATAAAAAAATTGGGCAATAACTCATAATAATTATAAAAAATTTATAATTATTTAATATTTATATTGAAAAAAATATGTCACTTATTGTATAATACTGAACAAGGGTTTTTTTAACTCCATAATTTGGTCATACCAAAAGATGGATTTGAACGAAAAAAATAAAAATAGGTTAGGTGGATAAAATGGCAAAGAAAAAAGCACTTCAGAAAAATAGTTTGCAGGCTATAATAGTCACTACAGTAATAATCCTAGCATCAATTGGTATTTTGGGCGCAGCCGCCATTTCAAGGACGATAAGTCTTATAAGCGGAACTGTCGTTTCTGTTAACGGCGAGGGTGTTTCCAGCAAATACTTTGAATTTTCCATTTATCAACAAAAGAAAATGTATGAATCCATGTATGGCGGTGACAGCATTTGGTATAACGCAGAGACAGGTTCATCGGCAGAGATGGTTGGCAATGTTAAAAACAGCGTTATGAATCAATTAGTAAACCTGACGCTCACAAGGCAGCAGGCTCCTAAGAGAAACATCGTTTTATCCGAAACTGATAATAAAGATATTGAAGATGCTATTGCAAAAATAAAAGAAACATATACAGAAGAAGAACGCAAGTCTATTGGCGCTGATGACAATGTTATACGCCAAGCTGCACTTGACCAGAAATACTATCAGTTGGTTTATGACAGCATAGTTGGAGAATATGAGTATAAAGAAGATGATTTTAACACATTTTTCGAAGGATATATGACTGAGAACATAGTTAGCCTTACGTCTATGGATGCTGATATCATTACGCTGACAACGCAAGAACAGGCGGACTCGGTTTATCAAATGCTTAACGGCGGAGCAGATTTTATCGAAATGCTGAAATTATACTCCACTAATTATGATGCGACTGCGGAATACGCAAGTACCACTATATCCGGTGGTAATACAGCAACAGAAATAGCTGACGAAGCTTTTATTACGCCAGAAGGCAAATATTCAGCGCCGTTTGTTGTTGCTGATCCGAACGGTGGGCCGGAATCGTATGCAATAGTTCGTGTTAATTCAAAAACATCGCCTGATCAGGAAGAAGTTAAAACACAACAAAAAGAAACATATATTGAGAATAACAAGAGCGCTTTGTTCCAAACTGCTTTAGAAACATGGACAGCAGAAGCTAAAATTCAACCTAATGCAGAGTTATATACAGTTATCAAAATCCAGGGTGTTGAGGACTTTAAGCCGGGAGCAACTATTGACAACATTGGTTTGCCGGCTCTGCCTGATACGGCTGTAGAAGTAACTCCTGATGACGGAGCAGCTCAACAATAATATTAAAAAAAATAATTT
>CAYVCG010000036.1:0-3597 GCA_964449985.1 uncultured Defluviitaleaceae bacterium | reverse complement strand
AGAAGTAACTCCTGATGACGGAGCAGCTCAACAATAATATTAAAAAAAATAATTTGTTTAATTTAAAAAAAGCCTGTTTTAAAAAGCAGGTTTTTTTGTGTAATTTTGAAGTCCTCGTATAATTACTGCTTTAAACATGATATAATACTATTATTGCAAAAATAATAGCAGGAGATGGTTTAATGGGTGGTTCAATTAAGAAAAGGCAAGAGATGGATAAGAAATATATGTGGAAAATAGATGATATGTTTCCATCGGATGAAGCTTGGCAACAGGAGTTTGAGGATGTAACTTTGCTTCTTCCGTCTCTTGAAAAATTTCGTGGAAAGCTTTCTGAAAGCGCTGATACGCTTTACAGCTGCTTAAAGCAGAGCGATATAATTGATGAAAAATCCAGAAGAGTTTATGTTTATGCATTTCTTCGCTTTTATGAGGATACAGGGAATCAGCTTTACAAAGGCATGTCTGACAGAGCAGCGACGCTTTCGTCAAAGGTATCTGCGGCATCGTCTTTTATTAATCCAGAGCTTCTTGGCATTGACGAAAAACGGCTTAAAGCGTTTTTATCAGAAAACAATGATTTAAATGTTTATGCCCATTTTATTGAGGATTTAATAAGGCAAAAGAAGCATGTCCTTCCTGCGGAGCAAGAGGAGATCATTGCAAAATCAGCGGAGATCTCAAGAAGTGCTCATGATATATTCTCCATCTTTCATGAGGCTGATATGAAATTTGGAACTATTAAAGATGAGGAAGGCAACGAAACCCCGCTCACTCTTGGAAACTATATATCGTTTTTAGAGAGCAGGGATAGGCGCGTTAGAAAAGACGCCTTTGATGCTTTGTATGGGCAGATAACCCGCTTTAAAAACACATACGCGGGCACATTTTCTGCCAGTGTTATTTCTGATAATTTTTATGCAGATGTTCGTAGGTATGATTCTGCGCTTCATATGGCATTGTCCGGAGATAATATCCCTGTGGATGTTTATAAAAACCTTATCGCCACAGTTCATGAATTTCTGCCGGAGCTGCATAAATACGTATCATTGAGAAAAAAACGCCTTGGTTTGTCCGAACTGCATATGTATGACCTGTATACCCCGATTGTTCCCGATGTAAACACATATATGCCTTATGATAAGGCTAAGGAGCTGTTTATAAACAGCATACAGCCTTTGGGGCAGGAATATGTTGATGTTGTTAAAAATGGGATGGATAGCGGCTGGATAGATGTTTATGAAAACGAGAACAAACGCAGCGGAGCGTTCCAATGGGGCGTATATGGCTGTCATCCGTTTGTCTGCCTGAACTATGACAATAAAGTAAACGATATGTTTACGCTTGCTCATGAAATGGGCCATGCGATGCATAGCTATTATACATGGGCTGCTCAACCGTTTGTATATTCTGATTATACGATATTCCTAGCGGAAGTCGCTTCCACTGTTAATGAATCCCTGCTTATGGAACACATGCTGAAAACGACAGAGGATAAAACGATGCGCGAATATCTGATTAATTATTTTCTGGAGCAATTCCGCGGGACTGTTTTCCGTCAGGTTATGTTTGCGGAGTTTGAAATGATAACCCACGAAATGGCAGCAAACGGTGAGCCGCTTACTAGCGATACATTAAGCCGGGTGTATTATGAGCTGAATAAAAAATATTATGGCGATGATATAGTGATTGATGATGAAATCGCTGTAGAATGGGCTAGAATACCGCATTTTTACAATGCTTTTTACGTCTATAAATATGCCACAGGATATTCCGCGGCAATAACGCTTTCCCGAATGATTTTGAACAGCAAAAATGCTGTTAATAAATATATTGAGTTTTTAAAGAGTGGTTCTTCCGATTATTCGATAAATATATTAAGAGAAGCGGGCGTGGATATGTCTTCGCCAGAGCCTGTTCGTGGTGCGCTTAGCGTATTTTCTGATTTGATTAAACAAATGGCAACGGTGCATAATTAAATATTTTTGCGTAAAGTTAGCGCAAGCGGCGGGACTTGCGTTCCCGACCACCAATTTTGGCGTGTTTTTCGCCAAAATGGAATGAGGGAACGCGTTTTGTCCCGCAACTTTTGAGCAAAAATTACGTTTTTCACCGTTGCCAAATAGATAATCTATAATAATATACGAGGTGGGATTACAATGAGCGATTGTATTTTTTGCAAGATAATAAACGGGGGCATACCTTCAAGCGTGATTTATGAGGATGAATTGTTTAAGGTAATACTGGATAAATTCCCCAGTGTTTTGGGCCATGCGCTGATCATCCCCAAAAAGCATTCAGATGATATTTTCGGGCTGGATGAGGAAAGAGCAGCGAGGCTTATTCCTTTAGCAAAAAGGATTGCTTCTGCGGTTAAAAGCGGGGTTAATGCAGACGGCATAAACATCCTGCAAAACAACGGAGCAGCAGCCGGCCAAACAGTGCAGCATTTTCACATGCATATCATCCCGAGGTTTAAAGGCGATACAATTCGCATGGGATGGGATTCTAAAGAGGCCTCTGCGGAAGAGCTCAATAAAGCTTCCGAAGGAATCAAGAAATTCATTTAGTTTTAGCAAATAGAAAACGCCCTTACAATAACAGTTTATATTGTAGGGCGTTTTTTCGCCAGATTATATTCTAATCCCAATATTCATCTTTAGTAGGCGGCACGTTTGGCTTAAACATCTCCTCAAAAGGCAGCTTTTTTATCTCCTCATACGTCTTAACCGCCTTCTCCTGAAACACTAGCTGGGAATGTATAAAATCCTTGCCTCGCCTGTCGATCCTTGTGTAGGAACCGTCCGGCTGTTGTATACGCAGTTTAACCGTATCGGATAATGTTATATTTAGTATTTCGATTAGTTTATCCTTTATCAGCTCATCCTCAATAGGGAACGCAACTTCGACGCGTCTGTCAAGATTTCTTGGCATCCAGTCTGCGCTGGATAGGAATATCTTTTGCTCGCCCTTGTTTTCGAAATAATAAATACGGCTATGCTCCAAATAACGATCCACAATGCTAACAACGCGTATGTTATCACTAACCCCGGGAATTCCTGATTTTAAGCAGCATATCCCGCGAACTATAAGCATTATTTTAACGCCTGCCATAGATGCGGCATACAATGCCTGTATAATGCCGGCATCAACAAGAGAATTCATTTTCGCTATAATGACGGCGCTATGGCCGCTTTCGGCATTTCTTTTTTCGTTTTCAATATATTTTATAAATGTTTCCCGCAGGGATACCGGAGCGACAGCAATCTTGTTCCAGCTTAGATTAACAGAATAGCCGGTAAGAACGTTAAACAACGCTGATATATCGTGGCCAAACGTTTCCTTGCATGTGAAATAACCCATATCTGTATAAATTCTTGCTGTTGTATCGTTATAATTGCCTGTCCCTAGGTGCATATACCGGCGGATTCCGTCTTCGTCTCGGCGAACGACAAGGCAAAGCTTGCAATGCGTTTTTAAGCCCACAAGGCCATAAATAACATGGCAGCCTGATTTTTCCAACTTTTTCGCCCATATGATATTATTTTCCTCATCAAACCTTGCTTTTAGCTCTACCAACACCGTAACCTGTTTGCC
>CAYVCG010000035.1:0-21776 GCA_964449985.1 uncultured Defluviitaleaceae bacterium | reverse complement strand
GTCGACTATTATGATGAAAAGGTTGAAATTTAGGCATTCTTATTAAATGTCAAATAATGAAAACAATTGACATAACGCTGAAAGTATAGTTTAATTAGTATGTTCGAATTTAACTATGCTTTTTTGGAAGGAAAATTACATGAGTGTTTTATTTAATGAAATGAATCTATCTGAAGGGATTCTTAAAGCTATAAACGATATGGGCTTTTTAGAGCCTACGCCCATACAGGCGAAATCTATTGAAGTAATATCTAACGGAGAGGACGTTATTGGCCAATCCCAAACCGGTTCCGGCAAAACAGCGGCTTATGCCATACCGTGTCTCGAAAAAATAAATCCAAAGGATAAAAGATTGCAAACCGTAGTCCTTTGTCCTACAAGGGAGCTTGCGATACAGGTTTCTGAGCAATTTAAAAAGCTGCTTAAATACAGCGCAAATATACGCACAATACCTATCTATGGTGGCCAGTCTATGCAGCTTCAAATAAATGAAATCAAAAAAGGTGTCCAAGTCGTTATAGGAACGCCGGGGCGTATTATAGACCATATAAATAGAGGCACGCTGAATATGGAAAACGTCCGGACAATCATTCTTGACGAGGCCGACGAAATGCTTGATATGGGTTTTCGTGAGGATATAGAGGAAATTATGGTAGGGATGCCGGAAGACAGGCAAACCATCCTTTTTTCCGCAACGATGCCGAAAGGTATTTTGGATTTAACAAAAAGGTTTCAAAACGAACCAAAGCATATACGCGTCGCTCAAAAGGAAATGACAGTTTCGTCCATCTCTCAATACTATATTGAGTTAAAAGATAAAAACAAGATGGAGGTGCTTTGCCGCCTTATGGAGGTCAAAAATCCAAAGCTTTCCATCGTTTTCTGTAACACAAAGGCAGGAACGGACAACGTTGCTAGGCAGCTTCAAGATCGCGGATACGCAGCAGAAGCATTGCACGGAGACTTGAAACAAAGCCAGCGCGATAACGTTATGCATAAGTTTCGCAGCGGCTATACACCTATTCTTGTTGCAACTGATGTTGCTGCCCGAGGTATAGATGTTTATGACATTGATATTATATTTAACTATGATTTGCCGCAGGATGCTGAGTATTATGTTCACAGAATCGGTAGAACTGCGCGCGCAGGTAAAAGCGGCTTGGCATACACATTTGTTGTCGGAAGGGAAATACAAAGAATCCGGGAAATAATGAAGTATACAAAAGCAAATATACAATTTCAGTTCCCCCCTTCTATGGCCGATATAAAAAATTCGAGAAAAAAAATCTTTTCCGATAAGGTTCGGGAAACTATAAATAACGGCGAATTGGATGAATACACGTCAATAGTCGGTGATTTGGTTGATGATGGATATAGCGAAGCAGAAATCGCCGCTGCTTTAGTTAAAATGAAGCTACACGATGAAAACATGAAAAAAGTCGATTCCTCAGTTTCTGATTTAATGCTTGAACCGCAAAAGGAATATAAGAATAAAGAAAAGCGAGACAATAAAGGCGGCGGCAAAAAGAAGCAGTATAATGACGCTGATATGATAAGGCTGTTTATAAACGTTGGTAAGAATAATAACGTGCGCGTTAATGATATCGTTGGATGCCTTGCATCCGAGTCCGGAGTGGCAGGAAGAATATTTGGAGCTATAGATATATTTAATGATTTCTCATTTGTAGACGTTCCGAAGGAATTTGCAAAAACCGTTATAATGGGCATGGAGAATAAGAAGCTTAAAGGCGTTAAAGTATGCATAGAAAAAGCTAAAAAAGATAAATTTAAAGCAAAAGCTAAATTTCATTATTAATATAAATTTGGCCGTTCCTGTAGAAGGGAACGGCCATTAGCTTTTTTATAAAATTATATATCCAAAATATTCTATAACAAATGAAAGCTAATAATCAACCCACAGAACACAATAGCCACCATTGATAGCAGCTTGATAAGAATATTAATAGAAGGCCCTGAGGTATCCTTAAATGGGTCTCCAACCGTATCACCGACAACAGCCGCCTTATGCGCATCAGAGCCTTTTCCGCCAAGATTGCCGCCTTCTATAAACTTCTTTGCATTATCCCATGCCCCGCCGGAGTTTGCCATAGCAATAGCCAGCATAAATCCTGTAACAGTCGCCCCGCATAACAATCCGATAACGCCATTCACGCCAAGAATAAGCCCGGTTATTATCGGTGCTGCTGTTGCAAGAAGCATCGGAGCAAGCATTTCTTTTTGAGCATTTTTCGTGCATATGTCAACACAAGCGGCGTAATCCGGCTGCGCTGTCCCTTCCATCAAACCTGTAATCTGTCTAAACTGCCTTCTTACCTCAATAACGATGCTTTGGGCAGCACGCCCAACGGCAGACATTGTCATTGATGAGAATAAAAACGTGAGCATAGCGCCGATAAATAGTCCAACTAATACAGGGGGATTCGTTATATTAAGGTTTAATAACTCGCCTGCCCCAAGAATTTTCACCTTATCCGTGTATGACGCAATCAATGCAAGTGCCGTTAAACCAGCCGATCCTATTGCAAAGCCCTTTCCGGTTGCAGCAGTTGTATTACCCAACGAATCGAGTGCATCCGTTCTTTCCCGAACCTTGGCATCCATTTGCGCCATCTCTGCAATACCTCCTGCATTGTCTGCCACAGGGCCGTATGCATCAGTCGCAAGAGTTATGCCCAATGTTGCCAAAATACCGACAGCAGATATACCAACACCAAAAAGCCCTCTTTCAAAGCTAATAAATCCGCCTGACATAAAATAGCTTATTAAAACAGAAATGCATATAACGATAACAGGTATAGCCGTCGAGCGGAATCCAAGGGATATACCGCTTATAACAACAGTCGCTGGGCCGGTTTTTGTTGAATTAGCCAGCTGTTTTGTTGGCCTGTATGTATCAGACGTGTAATACTCCGTGAAAAAGCCTATGACAACGCCTGCCAAAAGCCCAGAAAGCACAGCCGCATAAATACCCAGCCGCTCCGGATTTGAAGCGCAGTCCATAACAAAATAAATAATCGGAAAAGCAGCTATGGCTGTTATGCCTGATGATATATACGTTCCCCTTCTTAACGCTGCGAGCAGTACCTTTTGATTGGTTTTTTCTCCCGAATGAACAAAGAATGCACCAATTAAAGATGCCAATATACCAACTGCCGCCATAATCATTGGGACTGCTGCGCCACTGAAACCATAACCCGCAGCAACCGCAAGCGACATCGAAGCAACGATGGAGCCAACATAGGATTCATAAAGGTCTGCACCCATCCCAGCTATATCTCCAACATTATCGCCCACATTATCAGCTATAACAGCAGGATTTCTCGGGTCATCCTCAGGAATACCCGCTTCTATTTTACCCACGAGATCTGCCCCAACATCAGCCGCTTTTGTAAAAATACCGCCGCCAACACGTGCAAACAAAGCCATAGAGGATGCACCCATACCAAACGTCAGCATTGCAGAGGTTATTAACTGTATTTGAGCGGAATCCGCTAAAACAGCGGAGCCAGGCATAACACATAAACCACCGTAAAATACGTATTTAAGCAAAATATACCATATTGATAAATCTAAAAGCCCAAGCCCAACAACCGTAAAGCCCATAACAGAGCCGGATGAAAAAGCAATCTTTAATCCTTTGTTAAGACTTTTGCCGCACGCATATGCGGTTCTGGAATTGGCATATGTCGCTATACGCATACCAATAAATCCGGAAAGCCCGGAAAAGAATCCGCCCGTAACAAATGCAAACGGAACAAAAGGCGTCAAAAAGCCAAATATAGCCATAACGATAAGTATTATAAACATAACAGCAAAGAATGCTATAACGCCCCTATATTGTCTCTTTAAATATGCATTTGCTCCGGACCTTATGGCAGAGGCTATTTTTTTAATAACGTCTGGTCCTTCCGGTTCTTTCATGATTCTTCTTGCCGATATATACGCAAAAATCAAAGCAGCCAAAGCGCATACCGGCGCAATAAAAAACATATACTCCGTCATAATAAACACCCTTTCTCCTAATCATTCGTTTGACAACCACCGGTCAAGCGATTGTATGGTTATGTTTATTGTTACTACTGTTGTACAGCCTGTTTATTTACCTTTTGTCTTCCTTCGCCGTCAACATAATAATTATCCTTATGTATTAATTCTGAAATAGGAACAATCTCAAAGCCCTTCGCTTTAAGCCCCTTTATAATCGCGTCAAGAGCTTGTGGCGTATATTTCGCGTCGTTATGGAAAAGCACGATAGACCCGTTACCCAAATGCTTATGTTTTAAAACCCTGTCTATCTCAGCGCTGACACCATATTCTTTCCAGTCGAGACTATCACGTATGCATATAAAAGCAAACCGCGCAAACGGCTTTACGCCTTGATAAAACTGTGCCGCCATTGAACGGAAACAGTGTTATCACTCAGGCTTATGCTTTTAATAAAGATAGCGGCCACACGTTTTTTTTGTTCTATGCTCATTGTTTCCCATTGGTTTATCGTGTCTATGACCTGCATTGTTTCCTGTTCAGTTTTTGCTTCCGATTTCTGCCGCTCCAACTCATCTGTCAGTTGTTGCTTCATAGCGTCTAGTTCTGCTATTTTTGGCTTAATATATTTCATGCTTATACTATCGCCATCCGCAAGCTGGGATATCAGGTTATCAATCTGGCGGTCAATACCGGCTATTTTTATTTTGTATTCATTTTCTGTCTTTTTATCAACCTCCTTTTTTTTATACTTTAAGCCTTTATTCGCTTCAATCATCCGAAATATTTGTTGTTTAATAAACTCCTCGGTTTCAGACACTGTATAAACGGTATTATGGCCGTCACATATGTGATAATTTGATTTTCCTCTGCAAGCCAAATATTTTATATTTTTATAACCGTTTGTGACAGTCATGGCATATCCGCATTTTCCGCATTTAGTTAAACCCGAAAGCCATGTATGCCTACCTTTTCCGCTGTTTTTTATCTGCTTGTTTTCGTCCAGCTTTTGCTGGCATTTTAAAAATGTTGCGCTGTCTATAAGCCCTTTATGCAAAGCCAGCGAAACAGTATGGCCGTAAACATCTGTATATTTTCTCTCATTTCCTTGTCGTTTGCCATATAAATAACATCCGTTCCCCGCTATATAATCCGATATTTCATTGCTCATAACGCAACCCCTAGATTGATAATACAAAAAAATATCCGCGTCTGCGCAAACATAAACAGGATTTCTTAATATTCGGCTCAGTTTGCAGCTATCAAAAGCCCCTCCCTGAGGAGCCTTTATATTATCATCGTTTAGCTCTTTGCTGATCTTCCCTAAAGACTTATTATTATAAGCATATTGATTAAACATGTTTACAACAATATCGGCCTCGTCATCAGTTTTGTTTAGAATATACGTCTTTTTTCCATCGACTGTTGTTACGGATTTTTTAAAGCCAAAGGGGGCTCGTCCGCCCATATAAAAGCCTTTTTTCCCTCTTGCATAATAGTTGTCCTTAATTCGGCTCTGGATTGTTTCACGCTCAAGCTGAGCAAACACCATGGTTATAGAAAGCATGGCGTTGCCCATTGGCGAGCTTGTATCAAATTTCTCCTGAGTTGATAAAAACTCCACGTTGTGTTTTCTAAACATCTCTATAATTTGAGAAAAATCCAAGAGAGAGCGGCTTATCCTATCCAATTTATATACGATAACCTTTGAAATAATGCCGTTTTTTATATCGCCAAGCATTCTTTCAAATTCCGGACGGTTTATGTTTGAGCCGGAAAATCCCTTGTCTTTATAGACCCGGTATTCTCCGCCCACCCCCGCCAGACAGGCATCAATTTGGGTTTCTATGGATATGCTGTCTTTTTTGTCTACAGACTGCCTTGCATAAACTGCCGTCATTCGCTCGCTCTCCCTTCGTTTTCGTTATGTATTTTCATAAGCGTTTTGCTTATTTCTTCCGCAAAGCTTTCCAAGTCGGTTTTTGTATCGTTAGTTTCGTCTGGAAAAATGTTTTGTATTATGAATTTTCCGGAATTAATAATCTCAACGCCGATTGTTAGACTCTCCTTCCGTTGATAAAATGAAGCTTGTAGCTTATTTATATTCTGCAAAAGGTTTGTACTATGACAGTGAGTAAAAACATTTTTTGAAGCAAAAAAGACGTGCAAAGCACGCCCCACGATGTTGACAAACACTAAAATTTCTAACGGACGGCCAATGCCCGCCCCTACAAATGGCTTAAAACCCGAATTCCTGTAGGGGCGCGCATTGCGCGTCCGTATCTCTCGATGAATTGTCGACAGCCTGAGACGTGCGAAGCACGCCCCTACAGAAGATTTATTACAAACCTCTTAATCTATCCAGATTTTCTTTTATCTTTTTTTCAACACCATTTTCAGAAGGTTTATAGTAAACCGAACCCACAAGCTCATCCGGCAAATACTGCTGTTTAACATAATGCCCCGGATAATCGTGAGAGTATTTATATCCAACACCATGCCCCATTTGCTTTGCTCCGGGATAATGAGCATCCTTTAGATGCACGGGAACGCCGCTTATTTGCACAGACGAAACATCTTGCATAGCGGCTTCAATACCTATAACGGCAGCATTGCTTTTCGGAGCACACGCTACATAAGAAACGGCCTGAGCAAGCGCAATCTTGCATTCTGGTAAGCCGATAAAATCCACCGTCTGCGCAGCCGCCACGGCAACCATAAGCGCATGAGGATCTGCATTGCCCACGTCCTCAGAAGCGCAAATAACAATACGCCTTGCAATAAACCTTGGATCTTCTCCCGCATAAATCATCCTTGCCAAATAATACAGCGCAGCATCCGGATCAGAGCCACGCATACTTTTTATAAAGGCAGAGATAACGTCGTAATGGTTATCCCCGGATTTGTCATAGTTTAAGGAACGCTTTTGTATACATTCCTGAGCCGTTTCTAAGTCTATTATTATTTTACCATCTTTAGGCTTTGTGGTCAGTGCGGCGATTTCCAGCGCATTATATGCAGATCGGGCATCACCGTTGGCCATATCTGAAAGGAAATCTAGCGCTTCCTCTGTCAATTCTATATTAAATGCAGCAAGCCCTTTTTCTTTGTCGCAAATGGTGCGCTGTATAAGCGTTTTAATGTTGTCTTTTGAAAGATGTTTAAGCTGGAATATAATAGAGCGGGAAACAAGAGCCTTGTTTACCTCGAAATATGGGTTTTCCGTCGTGGCCCCAACCAATATAACAGTTCCGTCCTCCACATGAGGCAGAAGCGCATCCTGCTGGGATTTATTAAAACGGTGTATCTCGTCAATAAATAATATTGTCTTTTGCCCCGTCATACCAATAAGCGCTTTTGCTTCGTCAATAACCGCCTTTATGTCTTTTATGCCGGACGTTGTCGCATTCAACTGAACAAACTCGCTCTTTGTGGATTTTGCAATGATTTGCGCCAGAGTAGTTTTGCCTGTTCCGGGAGGGCCGTAAAAAATGACGGACGTAAGCTTGTCCGCCTTTATTGCTCGGTATAGAAGTTTGTTTTCCCCCGCTATATGCTCCTGCCCGACGAACTGCTCTATCGTTTCCGGGCGCATTCGCGCAGCAAGCGGAGAATGCGTTTTCATTCTATTATTGCGCTGATATTCAAATAAATCCATATAAGCACGCCTTTTCTAGATTTGTTAGTGTATAAACATTGCATCCCCAAAGCTGAAAAACCTATATTGCTGTTTTATGGCTTCCTCATAAGCCGATAAAACGGTTTCCCTTCCGCAAAGGGCAGAAACAAGCATAATTAATGTAGATTCCGGCAAATGAAAATTTGTTATTAGCTTGTCGACAATCTTAAACTTATAACCGGGGTAAATAAAAATATCGGTTTCACCAGAGCCGGGTTTTATAAAGCCATTATCATCAGCAACTGATTCAAGCGTTCTTACGCTTGTTGTTCCAACAGCTATTACGTTATGATTACCACGCTTTGCATTGTTTATAATTTCAGCGTTTGTTTCATCTATTTCAAAATACTCCGAATGCATTTTGTGCTCCAAAACATTCTCGGTTTTAACTGGGCGAAAAGTCCCCAACCCCACGTGCAGAGTTATTCGTGCAATAGAAACGCCCTTTTCCTCAAGCTGCTTTAAAAGCTCGTTGGTAAAATGCAGCCCTGCTGTCGGAGCAGCCGCAGAACCTTCGTTTTTTGCATAAACGGTCTGATAACGGTTTTTATCCTCAAGCTTTTCTGTGATATACGGAGGCAGAGGCATTTCGCCAAGTGCATCCAAAATCTCCTCGAATATACCATCGTATTCAAAACGGATAATTCTGTTGCCGCCTTCTGTGATATCTTCAACAGCGGCTTTTAATATACCACCGCCGAAGATTATTTCATCACCCGGGCGCACTTTCTTGCCCGGCTTAACAAGCGTTTCCCATCTGTATTTATCAATGCGCTTTAAAAGCAATATTTCAATCCTTGCGCCAGTACCTGCCCTTTCGCCGAATAAGCGAGCCGGTATTACCTTTGTTTCGTTTATTACGATACAATCGCCTTTATTAATAAATCCAAGTATATCAGAAAAAATCCTATGGGATATTGCCCCTGTATTTTTGTCAAGCATCAGCAGTCTGGATGCAGACCTATTGGCAAGCGGCGTTTGAGCAATAAGCTCCTGAGGCAGTTCAAAGTAAAAATCATGAAGGTTCAATTGAGTTTCTCCTTTAAATTCTGTATTCAAAGCGGCTAATATCGGCGCTTTCGTCAGGCTTTGGTTTAGCTATAGACCTTATGCGGTCATATGCATTAAACGCATGAAAAAAGCGCATAAACCATTTATCCGTAGTTTTATAAGCGTTTATAAACTTTTTGACAACCCTTGCAAAATAGCCAAAAAATCTGAATATAGTCTTACCCTTAAAAATAACAACAGCAATTAATGATGCAAAAGCAGCTATAATAGAAAAAAGCCTTATATTATTCATAAGATATACACCACCGTTTTTATTTTATTATTGTGCTATGTATTTTACTTCCACGCCGGTGTAGTAGTATTTTAATATCTGATCGAAGGTGAACCCGGTTTCCGCCATGCCTTTTGCGCCGTATTGGCTCATACCAACGCCATGACCCCATCCCCGGCCGACTATTATTATATTTGCTCCCGGCCCGCTAAATTCCTGAACAGAGTTTGCAGTCATAGAATAAACTGCCGTGCCTTGAGAACCGACAACAGTTACGCTGCCTGAACCAAAAGATGTTGGCGCGAGAGTATTGTCAATCGCATTTATCCCGCTTATAGGGCTTTGCACGGTTGATGACCCATCGGTTATATAGATTTGCGCCGGTGTATTCGTCAGCGCGCCTGTATAAACATTAAAATTGCGGCTTTCCAAACTCCCGCCGGAAAGGCTTGAAAAAAACGTTCTTATTTCTTCTTTAAATAAAGATTTTGTTCCTTTTGTTCCTTTTATGACAAGCTCTCCGACACGCCCTGAGTCGTTAAAGCTTGCTATGTACATCCCTGTGGCATTGCCGATATCTATTTTTTTTGCTGTTAAAATATTGTCCAATTCTTTAAGCGTTATCGTTCTTGTCCATTCCTTTGCGCCTGTTTCATTTAGCTCCTTAACGGATTTAAAATACGGCAATGCGTTTACCCAAACGTTTTCGCTGTTATCCGTCATGCCTCCGCTGGAGGAAAAGAACACAGCATCAATCGGTTTGTCATTATAAAGGATGAATGTATTTTTCGTTGCATTGACAGCAGCCGTTGTGCTATTAGCTTCATTTCCAGCCCCAAGATAAACCTGACAATCCACCGTATCGCAAAGATCAAAGCCATCCGCCTTATGCTTATTTGCATTACACACAGCATAGTTTCTAGCAGCGCAAGCCTGTGCCTTTAATGCTTCAATATGCCATGACGATGGCATCTCTGACGGCACGACACTGTATAAATATTCATCGATATTTAAAACGTTTACAGCGGTTAGATTAACGCCTTTATACCTTCCAAATTCTATACGCCCTCTAAATCGCCTGTCTCCCAGAGTTATTGTTCCTCCGGCAACATCCTGAATTTGCGGAAAATAATCAGCATTTTCTATAAGCACAGCAATGTTTGCACCATCGAGCAAAGCTGTTCTTCGTTTGTCTGGCTCAATTATTGTCGCAGATGGCAATTTCGCCTGAGCAGCAACAGCTTCCGCCCTTGTTTGAAAACCACCGACAGCAACACACCAGCTGTTTACACCAGTCAGGCAAGGGGCAGCTTTTAAACCCTGGTTATTAATTATTGAAACAGCTTCATTCTTTGCGGTTGTAAAATCAGGGCTTATTTTTTCTGTCTTTAAATAATAAAGGTTTGCACAAACAACAGAAAAACCTGATGCCGCCGCAAGGGATGCCGCAGGGCTAAACGCCCCGTCATGCTCAAATCCAATAGTAATGCTTTTATTTGTAATCGAAATGGTTGATACTTCCTTATATTTATATGTCAAGCCCACCCGTATAACGGAAGGTGCAGTATACGCGAATGCGCTGCTAATTGGCACACAAGACAAAACCAAAGCAGCCGACAGGAGAAAATACGCCAGTTTTTTCATTTGCAAAACACCTCTTGTATTAATTATATATTATTAATTCAGCTTATTTAATTATAATACGATTATCCTTAATAGCAATAGTAATTTTGCCCTTTGTCATATTTTCAAACAAAATCTTGTCGGTTAGCGCCTTTTTAATCTCTTTATCCACAATTCTTATGATCTCTCTTGCGCCGTATTTCTCTGAAAGCCCTTTTTCTGCTATCCAAACAATAGCTTTTTCCGTTGGCTTAATTGTTATATTTCTATCATTTAAGCGTTCGGAGAGCTGTTTTATGGCTTTTATCGTAATAAGCCTTGCCATAGCCTTGTCAATATGGTTGAAAACAACAATCTCATCCAGCCTGTTGCGGAATTCCGGCGAAAAAGCCTTTTCCACTTCCTTATGCAACGCTCCGATGTTTACCGTCTGGCTTTCATAGCCTATTATTTTTTTGCCGATATCCCTAGCGCCAGCGTTCGATGTCATAATAATAATAACATTTCTAAAATCAGCTTTTTTGCCGATATTATCTGTCAAACTTCCATAATCCATGACTTGAAGCATAACGTTCATAATATCAGAATTTGCTTTTTCTATCTCATCCAGCAATAATACACAATGTGGGTTTTTGCGGATTGATTCAGTCATTAGGCCGCCTTCTTCATAGCCAACGTATCCCGGAGGCGCACCAATAAGCCTTGCAACAGAATGAGCTTCTTGATATTCACTCATATCAAAGCGTATTAATTTGATGTTTAAAATACTTGACAACTGCTTGGCTATTTCTGTCTTTCCAACGCCTGTCGGCCCGACAAAAAGAAAGCTTGCAACAGGCTTATTTGCATCGTTTAGGCCTATACGGGATGCCTTTATTGCGCCGACAACAGCTTCTATTGCAGCATCCTGGCCATATACCTTCTCTTTAAGCTTAGATTCAAGGCTTTTGAGCAGAGCAATATCGTCATCAGAAACACTGTTTTCAGGTATTTTAGCCATCATCGCTATAACCCTTTCAACATCTTCTTTCTTAACCTCAATAGCCTCGTCGGACAGTGAATTCATGCGCAAAAATGCACCAGCTTCGTCAATAACGTCTATAGCTTTATCCGGCAGCTTTCTATCCAGCATATACCTGCTTGTAAGCTCGCAAACGATCCTTATGACTTCATTGCTATAAACAACGTTATGGAATTCCTCATACCTGGATTTGACTCCATTCAATATCTTTACAGTATCCCCCATTGTTGGTTCCTCTATATCTATGCGTTGGAAGCGGCGAGTTAAGGCACTATCCCTTTCAAAAAATTTCTTATATTCTTCATATGTCGTTGAGCCAATAAAGCGCAAATCGCCTTTTGCAAAATATGGTTTTAATATGCTCGTCGCGTCTAAAGAGCCGCCGGAAACCGCTCCAGCCCCTACGATATTATGAATCTCATCAAAATAAATAATAGGGTTATTTTCTTGGCTTGCAGCATTTAAAATGCTTATAAGCCGTTCTTCAAAATCTCCCCTGTATTTCGTCCCTGCAACGATTGTTCCCATATCCACATAAAAAATATTTGCCCCCAAAAGGCTTTTTGGCACATCACCCGATGCAATCCTTTGGGCTATGCCTTCAACAACAGCCGTTTTACCAACGCCCGCATCTCCAACATGAACAGGATTGTTTTTAAGCCGCCTGCTTAAAACCTGCAAAGTTCTATTTATAACGTCCTCCCTGCCGATAAGTGGATCAAGCTTACCTTCAGCCGCCTTTTTAGTAAGGTTTAATGTATATTTGGCTAATACACCATCTTCTTTTTGAGGTTCGTGCTTTTGCTCTTGCTGTGTTTTGGCTTCGTTTGCTCCGTGAGAAACAAAACGCAGTATAGACAGCCTTTTGACACCATTTTTCATTAATATATAAACTGCGAATGATTCCGGCAGATGAAACATGTTAATAAGCAAATCCCCAAGAGATATCTCATTTTTGCCAGAGCTAAGCACATGGGTCGCCGCTATTTCAAACATTTTCATAAGCATGAAAGAATCGGATGGGGAATCGCTATCCGTCTTAATAAAGCTCTCTTCAAAATAAGAGTTTAAATCCTCCATTATTTTATCTATATCACCGCCGCTGTTTTTTATCATTTTTTTGCCGTCCTCAAACATTAAAGCGGCATACAAAAAGTGCTCCGGTGTCACAAACTCGTGAGATTTAAGCTTTGCCTCGTTTCTGGCTATAAAATAAACTTGGTTTGATATATCATCTAGTTTCATATTTATCTCCTTATTAATATCAAAGTTCAGGCTATTTCAACACTTATCCTTAAAGGAAACTCATTTTGCTCTGCATATTTTTCAGCCTGGATGCATTTTGTGACCGCTATATCATATGGGCAGATACAAACAACACTCTTGCCCTCTTTATGCACTTGCATCATCAGTTCATAGGCTTCGGCTTTTGTCTTATGAAATATCTTTATTAAAACTGCAACTACAAAGTCCATAGTTGTGTAATCATCGTTATGCATAATAACAGCATACATATTCGGTTTTGAAAGTGAGGTTTTATTTTTTATATCGTTATTTACTTTTAATGTCACATTTACCGCCCCTTTCCCGGATATTTTTTAGCAATTTAATAAAAAATGAAAATATATTGCTATTTGCTTGATTTTAACATTTATGTTCTGTTACAATCAAGTGAATTAATAAACCTTTTTAATAATACGAGTGATGTTTTATTATGTTTATAAACTATAGAAACGGTGGAATTAAATGTCTGACAGCTATGACTTTTATTTAAATAAATTAAATCGGATTTTTGAAAACACTTTTATGGAAGCTTATAAAAACATAAAGGGCAAGAACAAACACAATATTTATAAATACACATCCGATATATTTCGAAAATGGTATTTCTCAACGCTTATGGACGGAACAGCCCTATCCCCTGCTATAATAATCGACAAATTAAAGCGTGTATATAACATTGAGCCTATGGTTTTTGATAACATATATATGGCGGGCGATTTGAAACATCCGGACTTTTTATACTATAGAACAAATTATTCATCAGAAAGCTATCCTGTTATTGATGATTTGAAATACTTTTTAAAAAGCTGTGATCCATATATAGAGCTAAATCCTGCTGGAGACGTTAGCGATAATGCAAAGCCTGATATAATTTCCGGTCTCTCTATAAAGAATGATAATTATTATATAAATTATCTGGCAAGCATTTCTTTGGAGCTTGGTCTTATTGAGCCTGTAACGTCTATTTATTTAAAAGCTGTAAAACCTACAAAAAAAGCAAAAGATTTCTTTAAGAAGGACAATCATAAAATCTATTTAAAAATAGTTGAAGCGACAATTACAGGTTTTGCAAATTTTTTGGAATATACTATGCTTTCCAGCGATACCACAAAGGATTTTGTCCTATCCATATTAAAACAACCAATAACAATAGATGAGATATACAAAAGGCTTTATTTGTCTAATGGCATTGACCTTACTGCGATTTATGATGAAGCACTTCAGAATGAAGCGTCATTTCCAAGCGATGTTAAAGAATATATAAGCCTGGGCATTTATTATCTCGGCGTTGGGATAGACAAATATTTCCTAACTACGTTTGGTTATTATTTGAAGCTGATTACACCATTATACGTTGTTCCCGTAAACATGCTGGAGGATATGGCTATATTATATAACGCTATCCGTGAGAATCTGGAGATCGATTCAGAGGTTTATTCACCATGCTCTCATTATTTCTTAACGCCTCTGGGCAAAGAAATATTTTTAAATAGTGATGAACAAGCCCCTTATGAAGAATTTGTTGCAAATGACCAAAATGATATAAAAGATATAATAAATTCACTATATAAAGAAAGTTCAAAGACTGTGAAAAGAACGCACTCCTCTGTTGCTAAGACTCTGCCGGAATACAAAGTGACAGTTTATCGCTTAAAGCTGTCGTTTATATCAGACAAACGGTTTTGGATCACTATAGAGATTCCAGAGGATACAACGCTTGCAGAGCTTCATTCTCAGATTTGCTATGCCTTTGATTTTCTTGCTATATCAGAATACAGCTTTTATGTTGGCCTGGAAGAAACCCCATTTAAGCAGTATACGCCAGAATATAACAAAATGCGGACTAAAAAGACAGAAACCGTTAGTATCGCTGATTTAAACCTTGAGCCGGGAGATGTTTTGAAATACGTTATAAATAATAATTCTTCGATTTTTTCGGGAATTTTCAAAAACAACCCCGTTAGGTTTGAACTACAGCTTGTCAAAATCAAGCCCGATGAATACTCTCCTTTATACCCAAGAATATATAAAAAGAGCAAAAAATTTGCTGAGTATGTTGAAAATCTAGACTTGAATTTCTGACGGAAATTATATGCTTGTTAAAATGAAAGCTTTGGTATATAATGTTATACAATGTCGAATGTTGAAGCAGTTTGTTGTGCATATATGTTAAACCAACTTTTCATTTTATAACTCTATTTTAAAATATTGAGGTGGTCTTTTTGTCTCAGCAAAATTTTTATCCGTCATCTTCTAGCGAAGCTACTCAGATTGAGAATAAAATAATTTTGTTGTATTTGATCGATAAGATGGACATTCCTCTTTCTAATAGCCAAATTACACAATTTGCCATAGAAGGGGACTATATGAATTATTATTCGGTTCAACAATATCTAAGCGATATGGTTGAAGCTGGTTATTTGGATAAAAGCCGTGATTATAACACAACTCGGTATACAATAACAGAAGAAGGCTCACAAACGCTTGAGTTTTTTCTTAAAAACATACCAATGACCGTAAAAAATCAAATACTTAAATATGTTTCGGAAAACAGAAAAATCGTTAAACAGGATTTTGAGATTATAGCAAACCATTTCTTTGACCATAAAAATAACGAATATATTGTTAAATGCGGCGTTTATGATGACGAAATGATGCTTTTGGAGATGAACTTGTCTGTCGTTTCTAAAGAGCAGGCACTTTCTATATGCAATAATTGGAAAAGCAATATAGATATTTTATATGGCCAGATTATGGATATACTTCTTATGAAAGAAAAACGCTCGGCTTCGGGCGAAAACGAAAACAAAAGCAACCCCTGAAAAATCATTAATAACTAATACTCGAAACAGCAAGTCATATAAATTCTTTAATAATTATCGTCATTTACATAACCAATATTTACGTGCCTAGATTTTTGAAAAAAAGAGTAAACTAACCTTGTAAAAATTTATTTTATGAGGTGAAATTTTTTGATGAAAAAGATAATGGTTTTTCTGTTGATATATGCTATGTTTTTTCCCTTTACAAACACGTTTTTTGCTGAGGTTAAAGACGAAAAGCAGCTTAAAGTTGAAGCTCAGGCAGGGATTTTGATGGATTTTGAATCAGGCCGGGTTTTGTGGGAAAAGAACGCTGATAAACCCCTTGCTATGGCAAGCACAACAAAGATAATGACTGCAATAATTACATTGGAAAACGGAAATTTGAAAGATAAAGTAACAGTCAGCGCCCTAGCGGCATCAGCAAACCCTGTTAAAATGCACTTGCAAAAGGGTGAGCAGATCTCTCTGGAATCGCTGCTTTATGCCCTAATGCTTCAATCATCTAACGATGCTGCAGTTGCGATTGCAGAACATGTCGGAGGAAGTGTTGAAAACTTCTGCAAAATGATGACAGATAAGGCAATTAAGCTGGGTGCAAAAGATACAGTCTTTGAAACACCAAACGGCCTTGATGCGGGAAATCATCATTCCACAGCTTATGATTTGGCCGTGATAACGCGTTATGCTTTAAAAAACGAACAATTCAATAAAATTATAAACACAAGGAATATTACTGTTTCCAGCGATAAAACCACGTATGGTATATATAACAAAAACCGCTTATTGGATGAATTTGAGGGTGCGAATGGCGTTAAAACAGGCTTTACAGGCAAGGCGGGGCATTGTTTTGTCGGCTCTGCAAAGCGTAATGGTATGCAGCTTATATCCGTCGTCTTAGCTAGCGGTTGGGGTCAAAAAGGCAAAGAGCAAAAATGGATAGACACGAAAAACGTCCTTAGATACGGCTTTGATAATTATGAGTATGAGGTTTTGCTTGAAGAAGGCGAGCCAGCAGGCAATGTTGCCATAATTCGGTCAAAAACAGATTCAATTGGTGTTTGCTATTACACAGGATTCGTGTTACCATTATCAGCAGAAGAAAAGGAAACATTTGTTATAGAAACAGAACTTCCGACGGAGCTTAAAGCCCCTGTTGATTTGGGAGAGAAGGTTGGTGTGGCAAAGCTGTATATAAACGGCGAGCTTTGCAAAGAGGTTGACCTTGTTTCAGCTTCCGAAGCATCGCGGTTTGACCTAAAGACTTGTATGGAAAGCGTTCTTAACTATTTCATGCAAATGGGAACAAATAATAGAATAGAGATTATTCTGCCGGAGGCTGTTTTCGGGGAATAGGAATGAGTAAGAAGGGGATTGTATGGGCGAAATACGGCTCCAAAAATATTTATCAGACTGCGGCATAGCATCCCGCAGGAAGTCAGAAGAATTTATCTCTTGCGGAAGAGTTGCTGTAAACGGGGAAACCGTTACAGAATTAGGCACAAAGATAGACACTGCAACCGATGTTGTAACATTTGATGGAAATACGGTTAAAAACAAGGAAAAGCTTGTTTATATAATGCTTCATAAGCCAGACGGTTATGTCACCACGTCTAAAGACCAATTTGGGCGGCCGGCGGTTGTGGATTTGCTAAAAGACGTGCCGGAGCGCGTTTTCCCGGTTGGCAGGCTTGATTATGATACATCGGGCTTGCTTTTGCTGACAAATGACGGCGATTTGACGTTTAAATTAACGCATCCAAAGCACAACATCGAAAAAGTATACATGGCAAGGCTATTTGGTAGACCAACAGAAACTGAGCTTGCAAGATTCCGTTCTGGTCTTGAGATAGAAGGCCGTATGACTGCTCCGTCTAAAATCGAAATAGTCAAAGATGATGGTAGGTTTTGCAGCGTTAAAATAACAATAGTCGAAGGCCGCAACCGCCAAGTCCGCAAAATGTGCGAAGCGATTAACCATAAGGTGGCCGTTTTAAAACGCGTTGCAACGGGCAAGTTATTTTTGGGGGATTTGCCAAAAGGACGTTATCGGCATCTAACCGAGGCCGAGATTTCTTATTTGAAAAAACTTTAAATGTTATACAGATGAAGGGAAAGTGAAGGGATTAATGAATAAGGCTTTAGCAATTAAGGACGGTATTTATTGGGCTGGCGCCCTTGATTATGATATACGCACTTTTGATATTATCATGAGGACGGAATATGGAACGTCGTACAACTCATATGTCATTAAAGGGCAAAATAAAACAGCTATTGTGGAAATCGTTAAGGAAACATTTTTTGATGAATATTTAGAGCGGCTTAACGACGTTTGTGACACATCCAAAATCGACTATATAATAGCGGACCATGCAGAGCCGGATCATTCCGGCGCTTTGGTATATTTGCTTAAAAAAAGCCCAAATGCAAAGGTCGTTGGAACTCAAGCAACGATTAAGTTTTTGAAAGAAATAACGAATATGGAGTTTGCCGCACATCCTGTTAAAGACGGAGATACGCTTGATTTAGGCGGAAAAACATTTAAATTCATGACAGTTCCTTTTCTTCACTGGCCAGACACCATGTATACCTACTGCCCTGAGGAAAATGTCATATTCACGTGTGATTCATTCGGTTGCCATTATTGCTCTGATAAAGTATTCAATGACGCTATTGAAGGGGACTTTCTTGACGCATATAAATACTATTTTGACTGTATAATGGGTCCTTTTAAAAGCTATGTCCTTGATGCGCTCGATAAAATCAAGGATTTGGAAATAGATGTTGTTTGCCCAGGCCATGGCCCTGTTTTAAGAAAAGATATAAAAAAATATCTGGATCTTTACCTCAAATGGTCAACGCCTGTTATTCCTAAAAAGCCAAGTGTTTTTATACCTTATGTAACATCATACGGTTATACAAAAAGACTTGCAGAGCGCATAGCAGAAGGCGTCCAGAACGCTGCTGACATAGATGTGGCCGTAATAAACATCGGCGAAGAAGAATTTGATGCTGTAATGGAAAAGGCGGCCGCCGCCGATGGCATACTTATCGGCTCTCCCACACTTGTCGGTGATACACTTCCGCCGATTTGGAAGCTTCTTTCCGAGCTTAACCCTGTTATTCACAGGGGCAAACTTGCCGGAGCATTCGGCTCATACGGTTGGAGCGGAGAGGCTGTTGGTAATATAGAGGATCGGTTCAAACAGCTTAAATTTAAAATGCCGCTTCCCGGCCTAAAGATTTTATTTAATCCAAGCGAAGCACAATTACAAACTGCCTTTGATTTCGGCAAGGATTTCGGTTTAGAAGTTGACAAGGCGTTTAAAGCAAAATATAATAATTAATAATCCGGGGAAGCTTTCATTATAGAAGTTTCCCCTAAGTGTATTATACATATCCCAAAATAGGAGGAACCCATCATGCAATCATTGGGCTTAAACGAAATAAGAGAAAAATTCCTTAGCTTTTTTGAAAACAAGCAACACCTTCGTATGAAAAGCTTTTCCCTTGTGCCAAACAATGACAAAAGTCTTTTAATAATCAATTCCGGTATGGCGCCGCTAAAGCCATACTTCACTGGCCAAGAAATTCCGCCAAGAAAAAGAGTCACCACATGCCAAAAATGCATAAGAACAGGCGATATTGAAAACGTAGGCAGAACAGCCCGCCACGGTACATTCTTTGAAATGCTGGGCAATTTCTCCTTTGGTGATTATTTCAAGGAAGAAGTTATTCCATGGGCGTGGGAATTTGTTACAGAGGTTATGGAAATCCCAAAGGACAAGCTGTATATCTCCGTTTATCTTGAGGACGATGAGGCTTTTGAAATCTGGAACAAAAAAGTCGGTGTGCCTGCCGATCGTATTTTTAGAATGGGCAAGGATGATAACTTCTGGGAAGTCGGTCTTGGCCCATGCGGCCCTTGCTCGGAGATTTATTATGACAGAGGCCCGGAATACGGATGCGATGGATTTATGGAATCCGTTGGCAAAGATGAAGATAGATATATGGAATTTTGGAATCTTGTTTTCACACAGTTTAGTAAAGAAGAAGACGGCTCATATTCAAGGCTGGACCATCCCAATATTGACACAGGCATGGGCTTAGAGCGTATAGCCGCTATGATGCAGGGCGTAAATTCCATTTTCGACGTTGATACGGTTAAAGCAATACGTGACAGCGTGTGTAAAATCGCCGGAGTCGAATACGGCAAAGATCATAAGCACGATGTTTCTATAAGGGTTATTACAGACCATATACGTTCCGTTACGTTTATGACAGCAGATGGAATATTGCCTTCTAACGAAGGACGCGGTTATGTATTAAGACGTTTGCTACGAAGAGCTGCCCGCCATGGAAAGCTACTTGGAATAGACGGTATGTTTTTGACGGAGCTTTCAAAAATAGCTATAGATGTTTCCAAAGACGCTTATCCTGAGCTTGTAGAAAAGAAGGATTACATCTTCAAACTGCTTTCCGTAGAGGAAAAACGTTTTTACGAAACAATAGACCAAGGTATTGAAATATTAAAAAACCAGATTGCTTCATTAAAATCAAATATCGGTTCCATGTTCCCTGGTGTAGAAGCGTTTAAGCTGTATGACACTTATGGCTTCCCGATAGAGCTTATGCAAGAGATTTTGGACGAAGAAGGCATAAA
Source organism: uncultured Defluviitaleaceae bacterium (assembly GCA_964449985.1). GTDB lineage: Bacteria > Bacillota > Clostridia > Lachnospirales > WRAX01 > CAYVCG01. The sequence goes on along the minus strand of CAYVCG010000035.1, from coordinate 1,397 downwards.
AATAGATTTGGAAACATTTAAAGCCGCAATGCAGGAGCAGAGAGAAAGAGGACGCTCCGCTCGTGAAGAATCCACTTATATGGGTGCAGACGAAACCGTTTATAACAAGCTTGACACTGCTTTGGCAAGCGCTTTTGTTGGTTATAGTGATTTATGTGTAAATGACGCAGTAGTTTTGGCGCTTATAGCAAACAACGTCATCTCAAACGAAGCAAGTGATGGTGATGATGTTTCCGTCATAACCGATAAAACCCCAATATATGCTGAAAGTGGTGGGCAAAAAGGCGACAAAGGCATAATAAAAACCGAAACAGGCGTTGTCGAAGTCTTTGATTGCATTAAAGCAGGCGGAAATAAGATTGCTCATGTTGGAAAGGTTAAAGAAGGCTTTATCAAAACAGGCCAAACCGCAGAGATAATCACAGATAAGGAAATCCGTATGCAAACTGCAAGAAACCACTCTGCAACCCACCTTTTGCAAAAGGCTTTGCGTGAGGTTTTAGGCAGCCACGTAGAACAGGCTGGTTCTTATGTCTCTTTCGATAGGCTTAGGTTTGACTTTACCCATTTTTCCGCTGTCACTCGGGAAGAGCTTAAAAAAGTTGAAGATATGGTAAACGAAAAGATATTTGAAGGCTTGGAAATAGCATCTATCGAAACAACAATGGAAGAAGCACGCCAAAAAGGCGCTATGGCGCTGTTTGGTGAAAAATATGGCGAAAAAGTGCGTATGGTTGATATGGGTGGCTATAGCATAGAGTTGTGCGGCGGAACACATTTGACCAATACATCACAAATAGGAACGTTTAAAATAATATCAGAAAGCGGAATAGCGGCAGGCGTTAGAAGAATTGAGGCGCTGACAGGCAAAGGCGCATTGGCTTATTACAGGCAGCTTGAAGAAAAAATCAATATGATAGGTGCCTTTGTTAAGGCAAACCCGGAAAACATCATCAAAAGAGTTGAACAATTCATTAGCAATAACAAAGAGACTGTCAGAGAGCTGGAAAAACTCCGCGCAAAAATGTCTGGCAATCTTATCAATGATATAATAGATAAAAAAATTGAAATCGGCGGCATAAGCGTTATCTCTGCATACGTCGATGGTCTTGATATGAACGGTTTAAGAACCATGGGCGACCAAATTAAGGATAAAATAAAATCCGGCGTTATTGCTATCGCCGCAAGCAAAGACGGAAAGACAAACATGCTTGTTATGGCAACAGACGATGCCGTCAAAACTGGTATAAATGCAGGCAATATAGTAAAACAATCAGCCCCTATTGCCGGCGGAAGCGGCGGCGGACGGCCAAATATGGCGCAGGCTGGTTTAAAAGATGCTGATATGGTAAACGAAGCTCTGGCAAAAGCTGTAGAAATCGTTAGATCACAAATTT
>CAYVCG010000034.1:16083-23115 GCA_964449985.1 uncultured Defluviitaleaceae bacterium | reverse complement strand
GTAGACTATGCTTTGATTCAGGTTTTGCCTGGACAATTAATGTTACAACTTTTACACTTCTAAAATTTAGTACTATTGACTTTGTATGTCTGCTATTATATACTTAATGTATTAGTTAGTGCACTTATTTAAGAATCAATCGGTATGGCTATTGTAAAATAGTAATTATGTACACAAACTCTACTGCTCGGTTTTTCTTTATATCACATTATTCATAAGGTTAATTTCTCTTGATATGTCTACCGTAAATCCAATCAAAACAGATTAGTTACGATTATAAACAACTTTTAAAAACAGAAGCAATGACTGTATATACTAAGCAGTCCCATAGTTCTCCAAAAAAATGTTTGCATTAATATTATTTAATATCCAATCTTGGATTAAGCTTTGAGCTAGCCACCTAAGCTTGAAATGATGACAGTTCCCTCCATTGGTATCAATATCATTTTTAAGATGCGGTTAATTAAATTATATTGTTTGCATATTTTTAGCTTTGTGCTAGACTTGGGACGTTTTCTATAAACCATCAAAGGGTATCCCCCTGCCCTTAGTGTAAAATGAAAAGTATATACGGAATAAAATATATTATTGCTTTGAAATCCCAAAATTGCCTTTGGAGAATAGACTTAAAAAAGAAGGAGAGGTCTGATAAAAATGAAAAAGAACAAATTTGTTGCACTGATCTTAGCAACTTGCATTGTCTTGGGGCTTCCCGTATCAACCGTATCAGCTGTGCCGGATCTGTCGGACAATACCCAAATTTCTCATTACAATTTGCAGGAAATTGATGTTCCAGCCCCGGCAGCTTGGGGTGCTGTGCCGAGCATAAATCAGCTCATCTACCATCGTCAGGAATTGTCGGCTTTCATGCATTTTGGTATGAACACTTTTACTAATTTAGAATGGGGCACTGGTAATGAAAGACCGTCCCAGTTCGCTCTGGCGAATGATTTTGATGCTGAGGGTATCGTTAAAGCCTTGATGGATGCCGGGTTTAAAAAGTTGATCATAACAGCCAAGCATCATGATGGTTTTTGCATCTGGCCCAGCGCTTACACCGAACATTCCATAAAAAACAGTCCATATAAAAATGGCCAAGGTGATATTCTTGCGGAAGTGTCTGCCGCATGTACAAAGTACAACATGGATATGGGGCTTTATCTATCTCCATGGGATGAAAATGCCCCGAGTTACGGTTATTACGACAAGGACGGAAATCCCCTTCTTGATGCCAGTGGCAATCCACGAAACGGTATGACATGGGCGCAAGTTGAGGAATTGGACGAATTGGATTACAACGAATATTACATAAACCAAATTAACGAAATAGCCGGAAACCCCAAGTATGGCAATAACGGGCGATTCGTTGAGTGGTGGATGGATGGCGCAAAAGGCTCCGGAGCCGATGCGCAAAATTATACATCTTTTGATTGGTATGCTGCAATTCAGAACAACGAAGGAATAGCCGCAGGATATGAAGATGACTGCTTACTGTTTGGCGCTGGGGCTTATACCACTGTTCGTTGGATCGGAAACGAATTGGGTTATGCCAGTAATGAGACCTGGGCTAAGAGCCAGGTAAATCGCGTTACCAACAGTATTAACTCTAACAATGTTCAGGAGGATACAGGGTATACTAAGGGGCTTTATAATGGAAATCAATGGACTGTGCCGGAATGCGATGCCCGTATCACGCCCGGATGGTTCTATCACCCAAACGATGTTCCAAAAACGATCAGTGCTCTTTCTGAAATGTATTTCAGGTCAGTTGGGCATAACTCCACATTGTTATTAAACTTCCCACCCAACAGGCAGGGAACTCTAGATGCCGCTGTGTTCACACGTTTGAAGGAATTCGGAAACACTATTAAAGATACGTTTGATGAAAACTTCGCAGCCTCCGAAATCGCCTCAATCAGTGCTTCGTCAGTCAGAGGTAACGCCATAGCCTATTCTCCCGCAAATGTTGCCGATGGTAACGACGATACATACTGGACGATGAACGATACTGAAACAACCGGCAGTATTACCATAGACTTAGGAGAAAGAAAGGAATTTGACGTTATATCCATTAAGGAATATATTCCTCTTGGTCAAAGGGTCTTTTCCTATTCAGTGGAATACAAGGATGGTGAAAGCGAATGGCGTACTTTCGAGTCCGGCCCAACCATTGGTGCCCATCGTTTGTGCCGTTCTGTTCCGGTAAGAGGGGATAAGGTTAGGATTAATATTAAAGGATCTTATGCAGTCCCGGTAATCAGTGAAGTAGGTGTCTACAAAGCATCTGGCGGATTTGAAATCAAGCAGGAGCTTCCATCGGGCATAGAGTTTATTGATAACGTTGGTTTTGGGAGAACTGGAACTTGGTCAACCGGAACGAGCGGTATTGGTAATACCAGCATGACAAGCAGCACGTCAGGAAGTACTGCCACATTTAACTTTACCGGAAGCAAATTCTGGATTGTTGGAAATGTTGGATCAAGTTATGGCTCAGCCCAAATAAGCATAGACGGTGGAGCGCCGATTACTTTCAGCGGCTATGCTGCTACTTCTGCGCTTAGCCAACGGGTGTATGAGTCTCCTGATCTAGAATATGGCTTGCACGAGGCTAAAATCACTGTTATTGGGCAGTCCATAAATCTAGACGGCGCATATTACTTGCATAATGATAAGGGAATGTTTGAAATTGAGCAAGGAAACTATTCCGTAATCGCAGGAGAGCCAATAAATATAAAAATCAAGCGCATAGGTAACACTAGCCGTGAGGAAACAGTGAATGTGGTAAGTGAGCCAGGCGGTGCCGTACAAGGTCAGCATTATCAGGATATCAATGTAGTATTGTCTTTCGCAGCAGGGGAATCGGAGAAAGTAGTAACAATCCCCACATATATCAGCGAAACACAGACGGGCAACTTAGATTTCTATTTGAACCTTCTTTCGCCAAGTGAAGGCGCTACATTGGGATTCAATGCCTCATCAAAAATAGTGTTGAGACTTTTTAAATCCCTCCTGATTGATCTTCTTGCTAGCGTATCAAGTCTCCAAGAAGGCCATTATAAAGCACAAAACTGGAACGACTTTATCGCAGCTAAGAATGCTGCTCAGACTATTGTGAACAAGCAGGATGTGACGGTAGCGGAAGTAGATGAAGCGTATGACGCACTCTTGGCTGCCTATAAAGCATTAGTGCCCCAAGGCGTATTTACAGAGAATGATAGATTCATATTCCCGTCCGAGCCAGGCGTGCCAAAACTCTTGGAAGCAGAATTCTTTGAGCTGGTTCCTATTGCGACTGACAAATACGTACGACTATCCAATAATTCTGGTGCAAGTAACGGAAAGGAAGTTAACTGGTTTGAAAATGGTAATAAGATAAAATTATATTATTACGCAGAAAAAGCTGGTTATTACACCTTTACTGCTAGATTCAGAAGTGGAAGAGCAGCGGCTTCCCCAAATGCTTTTGTCTGGGAAGGCGAAAATATAACTTCGGGAGATCGTTCAGTTTATGGGCCAGATGCAGCGCCATTTAGAACAGTTGAGTTTGAAGTGCAAATTACTAAACCCGGCTTGGGAATATTCTATTTTGTAGCTGATCATAGAGCAGGCCCTGTCATTGATAAATTCGATATAACATTGCAGCCTGAATATACGCTTAAAGGAGTTTTGGATTCCCTATCAATTGCACCAATTAATGAAGGGGATGCTTCCATCCAAATTCCGAATGTCCCTAACCGCTTTAATTTAGAGCTAATTGAATCTTCCCGCCCGGATGTAATAGATACTGATGGAAAAATTTATCCGCAATTAGCTGCGGTCAATGTTGACCTGACATTTAGGCTGACATATGAAGGTGAATGGGACACAAAAACTATCAGAATAACTGTACCGCCACTAACTAGCAATATTGCTCGTTTGGCCTATAGAGTGACCGCAAGTAATTATCATAGTGCTCCTTATCTCCCTGAATATGCTGTCGATGGTAAAACTTCGACAAGATGGGCCACGCAAGACTCTGCTATGAATGGCAGCTGGCTCCAATTAGAGTTTAATTATCCTGTGACTATAAACAAATCAGTCATCAAGCCATTGCTCGGTCCAAACAATTATATAAATAAATTTAACATTGAGTATTGGGATTATAAGGCGGATGAATGGAAAATAGCTTATACCGGCCAAAATGTTGGTTCGGTGCATACAGATAACTTCCCGTCTGTCTCTTCAGACAAGATTCGTCTGTTTATGGTTGAGGCGAGCCGCCCTTCTATTTGGGAGTTTGAGTTGTATTATGAACCTCCCACGATTGTTAATATGACAGTATTGCCTGAAAAAATTGCTGGCTCATGTGCAGCAAATATAAACGTAAAGCTGCCAGATGAAAGCTGCAACGGTGCATCTCTTTACCTTATGGATGGCGACAGTAAAATAGGAAGTGGCACGGTTTCGGGAGACAATGGTACACTAAAGCTAACATCCGCGCCAAATGTAAGCGGTAAATACAAAATAGTTGCCATGCTTAACGGTGAGACGGTCGGCGAAGGCATTGTTGAGATAATAGCGTATGACGCAAACATCTGGAATGCTGAGGCTGTTGATATTGGTGGAAAACTTGCCATAAAATTCGGCTATACACCTTCCACAAAGAATGGAACATTTGATGGTCGTGTGACAGTAGATGGAACGCCTATGAGCAACACGTCAATCATTGAAAACACAGTGATTATCGAAGATGTTGACTTTGCTGATTTGAAAGGCGGAGAGGTAATAGTAATCAGAGACGTGAAATACATAGACCTTTTCCCAAGCTACAGTTTTACGTTTAAGATAGTGGTTTAAACCCAACTGAATATTTTAGGATTGTAAAGATAGACAAAAAAGCAAAACCATCGGCTTAGCTGGTGGTTTTGCTTTTTTTCTCGCCCCTCTGCTATGCTGGGAAATAAGCTTATAGCTGAAACGTTTTAACTAAAACATCCCTGTTTAAGTTCCGGGGCATGGCGGCTTAGAGCGCAATATCCATGACATATTCTCCAGATTCCACTGTAATAACATCTGCATTTTGCTTATATTGATTATAATAGAGTTCATATTGGCCTTTATAGATAGAATATCACTATCACTAATATTTATTTTTTTCTGCTCATTAATAATAAGCTTAATCTTTTCGGTTTCAGCATCCAGTAGCCTTGAAAGACTAATTTCTTCCATAGCAATTGATATGAGCAGCATATTTATTGCATCCTCAAATGATATGTCCATATCCAGTATAGTGTTTGGAATATTCGGTTTTGACATTTTAAAATCTCTCCTTAGAACATGATTAATATCTCCAATTTGTGTCCTTTCATTTGATTTTGCTTATCTCAGTAAACTTTATTTGAATATGTATCGTCGGTGTTTTCTTTTTTTGAAGTCATAAACAAGTTCCTAATATTTATGCACACTTGTAATACATAGGACATACTATATATTATGACAGCTCCTCTATTGGTGTGATTCGTATGTCAAAAGGAGCTTGTCAAATTTAACAGAAGAAGAGAGGTGACACTTTATGTCAATGCCCAATATACCCAATATAGACCCTGACATTAACATTACTGTTGATCAATGTTATGCCTTGTTAATAGCATCAATCGCAATGGAGGAACTTGCTCAGTCACATATTATTAATGCTGAAGCTGAGAAGATTCAATATATTCTCGGTACACTGGATGGCCAGAGACCACCTGCACCGCCTACTATTGCCCAGTTACTTGCAGTGGACGATAGTGTTTGCATGACTATGCGCAATGTTATTAAAAATCAGATGCTACTCGGCTTCAAGCTTGAAGACGCGATGGATTTGTACAAGCAGGCTTAATAATAACCTGCTAAAACAGCGGTGGGTTAATCTACCGCTATTTTTATTTTAAAATGAAAGGAGACAAGTTATGTCATTACCAAATATACCTAATATAACTCCAACAATCGGCATTGACAAGGAACAATGCGTTAGTTTGCTCATTGCATCGGTTGCTTTGGAGGAACTCGGTTTATCACATATCGTCAACGCAGAAGCAGAAAAAATTCAGTATGTGCTTGGAACGCTAGAAGGGCAAAGATTACCCACTCCAGCAAGCGTTGATGAAGTTTTAAAAATTGACAAAAGCGTATGCGATACGCTTAGAGGTGTTATCAAAAACCAAATGCTACTGGGAATGAAAATGGAAGACATCATATCCTATTATTTCAAAGATGTGTTCCTCAACATTGCTACTGTAACTGCTGAATATGACGATACTAAGGTCACAAGCAGCGACAAAGCATATTATCACACGAAGGGAGGAAATCGTAGTGGGCGTCATTGGTGGAATAGATTTTGGTAGCCTTACCGATTATCTCTTTTTCTTCGCTAACGGCAGTTTGGATGCAAACTGGCAAAGTGCATCTAAAGGTTTTTTAGGCAACGTAGCAATAAACGGTGTGACAGCCAGTGAGAGAACTAGTGGGAGCTTTGCCTACGCCGGAACTATCAGTACAAATGACTCGACACTTTCCGCATGGCAGAATATTGTTGATAATAATCCAACGCAGGCTTTTTCAGCGTTGAATCAAACGGCTACTATTGCCGGACTGGAGACTGATTTAATCAGTGCAATTCAACAAATTAACGCTCTCCCGGCTACTCCTGGTTACGAAAGTATACGATCGACCGATTTGGATGGGCTTAATACACAAAATGGGATTAACGAGATATTTGTTATCAACATCACCAGCGGGTTGAACTTCATCCGAAAAATTAATATAACGGGGGATGCAGGAGATGTGTTTATCCTACGTTGGGATACCGACGGTAACCCGCAAAATGGCTATCAAGGGCAATTTAAACCGCAAAGCGGCGGCGCTATAGTACCGCAAGGTGGTCTAAAGCCGACCAACTTTATAAACGTAGCCGGAGATATAGGATCATCTGGAGGCGGCTTAAACCCGCCTATACCTTATCCGCAAGGTCCACGTTATAATGATGGTACTGGTGCGTTAATCACAAACGGA
>CAYVCG010000034.1:14323-15983 GCA_964449985.1 uncultured Defluviitaleaceae bacterium | reverse complement strand
TGGAGAAAGTGCTGAATGGATTATCATCAAACCATGGAATCTTGGAGAGCATGAAAATGTGGCTACAGTTACTGCTAATTTTGACATTATACCACTGGAGGCTTCCGACAATGCATGGTATTTAGGTGAGGAAAACCCTGCTCCAGCAATCAGCATAGCCAAATATGTCTCTGTTGATGATGGTGCAACGTGGCTCACTGCGAACACACCTCCCGGTCCGCTGCTACCTGATGGAATGACAGCAATGTTCAAGTATGTGGTCACAAACACTGGCAATACGCCGCTTGTAAATGTTACAGTAACCGATAGTGTTATTGGCGAAATTGCTACGGGAATAACTCTTGCGGTGGGTGAATCTCAGACGTGGATTGTATAGTTATTGCATAGTGATATTGCTTTCGGGATATCATTCTTAGTTCCCTAGTTTATGTTTTTAAAGTTCGGCGTAAAATTTTGCCCTTTGTAGGCAAGGCTTTACGCCTTTTTTATTTTCTTTATATAAGTTAATATTTCCTCTAAATGCATGTTGGCAGTGAGACATTACAGAAAAATTCATGACATGGCTTTTCGTTTGGATAGCCATCATGATATAATAGTACCATCATAAAAGTTACATAGCCTGCTGATTAAAAAATTGTAAATGCCCAATTAAATGCTAGTGAAGATATAGTGATAAATAAATCAAAAAATATACCCATTACATATCCGTAATATTTTGGAGGTGTACATATGGATCACATTTTCCGCCGTATCAGTGACACATTTCTAAACAAGCATCTAGATTTGCGAGTGCGGCTCTTTAACGCCATCAATCCAAAAGTTGAGGAGTTATTATATGGGAGTATGTAATATATTGAATTGGTGGTGGAAGCCGGCGATATATTGAAAGCTGTTATATCATTCAGATTAAGTGGATTGGATTATATTAAATTAGGGTATACAGACATGATGGGTTGAAGTGCGACAGAACATGTTTCTTTTATATTTACAAAAAAATCTCCCTTCCAGCTTTGAATCTTTGTTACTTCCATTCTTGCCTTCTTGGAGATTTTATCAGTTAGTATAAGGTTTGGTGCATATAAATCTTATCTTATAATTTACAAATGATTTCGTTATATATTAAGACTGAATTTTACTAAAAACCAAATGCTCTACTTTATCGTATAAGGAGGATAAGTTTATGCATAAAAACTAATCTAATTGTAATTATTAAAAAATATTATTTACAGCCCAAATAATATCTCTTAGGCCTTCCTCAGTATTCCTTATACCCTCTTTGACATCACCTATACCTTCATAGATAATACCTTTTTCGATATCTCTCAGAGCTTTAGTAATGTCGGCTAAACCCTTACGGATCTCTTTGATAGCTTCAAAATCATATCTTTCACTGATCAAGTCGCTACCGTTACTAACTCTACAAAGAATGTCATGTTTCGCTATTAATTCGTTAACTTCATTGCGTGACCAACCCACAATTTTACCCCCTTTCTAAATTAATATTGTGTGTACTAGCCTGTACAATTTAATATATGCAGCTTTTTAAAAAGTGTGACAAGCTTTATAAGCGCATAGAAGTTAAAGCAACTGCTTTTTATTTTGCTTAGACAACAAAAAAACGCCCTTCAAAGTGCGTTAATTTAAGAAAGCAGGCGGCATT
>CAYVCG010000034.1:0-14223 GCA_964449985.1 uncultured Defluviitaleaceae bacterium | reverse complement strand
ACGCCTACTCCGCATATTATGCAGGAATAATACGTAACCACTCTCCAAATAAGAGTCGCGAATAGCACCAGCTTTTTTGTAAAGAACATTGAGAAAAACAGATAAAAGCTTCCCTCTGCTGCTCCTGTAGCACCTGGCAGCGGGAAAAAAGCAGCTATCATAGAGATAAGAGAATTTGCAGCTATAATCAAAAATAGGCTGGCATCAGACAAATGAAATCCTCTATAAATACAGTATGGTATTGCATAAAAGAATGTAAGCTGAGCAATGCTGACAACAATTGCCTTAATTATTTCAGGCACATTGCCTTTTAATGACAATACAGAATCATGAAAAATCTTCATCTGATCATATGTCTTTTCCAAAGCATTATCAAAATTTTTTATAATCCTGATTTTAGATAAGAATAATATAATCAGCCTGGCGCAACTTTTTGTAAACTTCTGCTTGAAACAAATAAAAACCACAACTGAAATAAATAGGATATTTGACAAAAAGCCCCATATCATAAAAAAAACAAAGTTATCAATCTGTTTCAAAAAAAAGCTGCTGGAAAAGATAAAAACAAAAACTGCATAAAATGTCATAACAGTCTGATATATGATTGATTTAACAGTGATAATTGATCCGGCATCTCCGGCCAAAATCCCCGTCTTCGTCATTTCATAAATCTGCATTGGCTGGCCGCCTGTGGCAAACGGCGTTAGCGCGCTGTATAACAGCCCTATCATCCCGGTTTGAAAGGATTTTCGAAATTTATATTTTTTATATTTGATGCTTGTAATAATATTTAGCACCAAAGCGTCCAACATCCAATAAATAATGATAACAGCAAAAGCCGCCAACATCCACATTTTATCAAGATGTTTAACCGCATTAAAAAAATCTTCTCGGTTTCCGGAAACAAATATCGCTATGATTAGCGCGGCCAATGAAACAGTGATTGTTAAAAGGCCGAACCAGTTCTTCTTAACGAAATTTTTCATAGTATTATAGGCTACCTTCCGTTACGACTACTTTATCTGTATGTTTTTTATTATAAGCTGATGTATAAAAATCTTCCCACATTTTAAGAGCGCCTTCTTCGCTGTATTTTTTGCTTGCCTCAGCGGATTCTTTGCTCCATTTTTCATATAAATCAGGATTTTTACTCAATTCAACAATTTCCCGGGCGAATCCGTCTGTATCAGTTGCTCTTAAATAATGGTTAGACAATATGCCCTTATAAATATCTATATCACGAAGCAAAATCGGCTTTTCACAAGATATTGCCTCCAGAATAGTCATCGGGAACAGTTCGTCAAAAGATGGGAGAAACATAATATCACAAGCGTTATACAACGCATTCATTTGATCCCTATCAACAATGCCAATGAATTTTACATTCTCCGGAGGGTTTTCGACAAGCTTTTTAATCTCTTCATAACCATCCGTTATTTTGCCGAATGAAAATCCGCCCGCCCAAATATATTGAACATTCGGCGTTTTCTTTGCCGTTTCAACAAAATCAAAAATACCCTTTCTTGTTTGAAGCTGGCCAGCGCCAAAAACAATGAATTTGTCCTTATCAAAACCAAACTTTTCACGCAACTTTGGTATTTCTGCCTTGTCCATAGCAAAAAAGTTCTTTTTAGAAACAAAGTTTGGAATACATAAAAGCTTTGGTCTATTCAAATCATAATTTTTGATTTTCTCTATAATGCATGGGTTAACAGTAACGAGATAATCCATACTATTATAAAAATGAATCAGGTATTTATAAAAAGCTTTTTTATAAAGCCAATTAAGCTTTAAACTATCATCCACTGTATCCGGAAGAAAATGCACATAACCGACATTTATAGCCTTTCTACCCCGAATAAGTCTTTCAATATAATAGCGTAAATTAACTGTATGATAATGCATAATATCACAGATTTTTGAAGCGTTTTCATATATTTTAAAGCTCTCAGGCAATCCGTTTTTAACCAGATTCACTTGTTCTTCATAGCATGAAGCAACTCCCTGGCCTTTAACCGTGTGAGCAGACGACCGCATGTTAATTGTCGGCATAAAATCTCTCCTTCGTTTTTTATTCGGGCTATGCCGAAAAATGAATACAATACATAAAATAAATCAAAATTCTAAATATATATACGACGCATATAATTCGTCGTATATATTATTATATACGCAATAAAACATAAGTATGTTTTATATTGGACAAATGTTTTATCCAGAATTAATATACATTATTGATTGCTGTTTGTCAAATATATGTAACTTCTGTTAAATGATAGATTTGATAAAAATTGAGAAAATAAAAGAGCTTATTTAATGTATTATTTTAATAATTTTCAAGAAAGTTTAGCGTTATGACGATACTATTAAAAATACGTTTATGAAAGGAGCGCCTTATTTTGGAAATACCCGAACTGAACAAGATTGCAAATCAAACAAACGCAAACCTAAATAACGCGATAAGGCGTGGAAATGAAGATATAGCTCTTGCAAAATCAATGGATTCGAATTTAGATAAAGCTGTTTCTGTGAGCCTAGAAAACGGCCAAAACATAGATATACCATTCAAAACCGATGGAATCCTTGCAGATATGCTAAAGCTTGCCGGGTTTAAGGTTACCCCTGAGACTATGAAAATAGTACAGGCTTTAATATCATCAGGTTTCCCCATTAGTAAAGAGAATGTTGCTATGATGAATCAAGCATTAAAGCTTATGGATGGCGATGTAAACAAAGCTTTATTTTTTATAAAAAATGATTTGCCGGTTTTAAAGACGAATGCCGAAATGATAAACGGTTATACAGATAAAAACATAAGCCTTTCTAAACAGATTGAATCCCTTGTGGATGAGATCTTAAACTTAGATAACACTGAGCTTAAAAATACGTTGATAAGTAAATTAGTTGGGAATAGTCCTGATGAATTGTCCACACAGCTTAAATCATTAAATATTGAAACTACTTCTACCCAAAAGCAGGTTGTTGAAAACAGCTTTATAAATCGAGTTCTTTCGGAACTAATATTAAAACAGCCGGAAGGCGTTATGCAACAAGCCACAGAAATAGTCAAAACCAATCCTGAAGCATTCGAGCAAATCCTTCAAACAGCCGAAACCGTTTTGCTGCTCAAAAATGCCGTTGCCCAATCCAAAGATAATCTTACAAACACATTGGGGCAAATATTTGATAATAACGGGAATGCACAACAGCTAAGGCAGGCCATAGGCAATATAGTAAAAACCTTTGCGGCGCAATCGAACCCACAAGCGCCAACAACAGCATTAGTAAATGCCGAAAATGTTGCGGATATATTAGGAACAAAGGATATTATTGAACTGGTAAAGCAAACATTTGGAGAGAATTCTCCTCAATTAAAACAGGCAAAAACCATTATGTCTGGAGAAGTTATAGAAAAAAGCACAATTGATAATACAAAACAGATTAAGGAAACTATCGTGAAGAAACTTATGATAAAGCCAGATGAATCCGACCCAAAGACTATTAATAAGCTTTTAAACAACATAAAAGAAGCAACTTCGTCTATAAAGCAAGAGCTTATTAAGCATGTTGCCGTTAATACAACGAAGCTGCAATCCGTAGCTGATGACATAAATAAAAACTTAAATTTTTTAAACGCTGTCAAAAACAATGCCGCTTATGTTCAGATACCAATAAGCGTTAACAATCAACAGGTTAATGCTGAGCTTTTTGTTTTTAAACGCGATCATACAAAAAAATCAATGAAAGGCTCGGGATATTCTGAAAGCGCTTTGATTGCTTTAGATTTATTAAACCTTGGCCATATGGAAACTTATATACAGAAATCCGGAAGCAAAATAAATTGCCAATTCCGCATTGAAACCGCCGAAATCGAAAATTTAATAAAGTCCAACATTAATATGCTCGATATCGGACTAAAACAAGCAAAACTAGAGCTTATGTCGTGCGCCTACAAGAATATATCTGAGCCGTTTAATTTGACTGATGATGAACCTATTTTTGATGAATCAGCATCGTCTCAATCCAAGATTCATACGTTTGACTTTAAAGCCTAGGAATACTGTAATATTAACTTACTTGCCCCATAGCTAATTGAATAAGCAACGAAACAACTACAACAAGCGCCGAAATAATAAATCCATGAATCATTGGCTTCAATCCGGATTTGGAAACCTCATAGAAATTTGTTTTAAGCCCAATAGCTCCAAGAGACATAACCATAAAAAATTTACTCACTGAAGCAATGTTAACGCTAATATCGTCTGGAACAATACCAATACTTCTAATAAAAACCATACCCAAAAATAACAAAATAAAATATGGGAATATTTTTTTAATATCTACTTTACGTTTTACTGATGCGCTTTGGTCGCTTTTCCTCATCTCAAGCCTTTGATTGATAGCAGAAAAAATAAGCACAGTAGGGATTATAGACAAAGTTCTTGTTAGCTTAACAATAACAGAATATGCTCCGGCCGCATCAGAAAACGCATATCCCGCGGCAACAACCGAAGACGTGTCGTTAACGGCTGTTCCAGCCCAAAGACCAAACCCCATATCGCTCATGTTTAAATAGCGCCCAGCTATGGGAAAAAGTATTACCATAACAATATCAAATATAAATGTTGCTGAAATTGCATAAGCAATATCGCTTTCGTTCGCATCTATGGATGGAGCTATCGCCGCTATAGCAGAACCGCCGCATATACCAGTTCCGGCTGATATAAGGCCAGACAGTTTCCAATTCATGCCGAACAGCTTACCCAATAAATATCCTCCGCCAAACGCCGCTAACAATGTAAAGCACATAACGATAATAGAATATTTTCCGACCTGGAAAACCTGTGAAAAGCTAAGAGTTATTCCCATTAATATAATCGAAAGCCTAAGCACCTGCCTAGAAACAAGTGTAATGCCAGGTGTGAAGGATTTATGCTTTGAAATTATAGGATTAATTAGCATACCTATAATAAGCGCGAAAACCCCGCCACTTATTAATCCATACGGTATAAAACCGCTTATTAAATTAGCAACATACGCTAAAACGATTGTTATTACAATACCAAGCCAATACTTTTTAATTAAATTTAAAATCATTTATCTCATCTCCTTATATTGATTTTAAAACACACACATGATAAAATCAAATTATCATTTATTATAAATCAATAATAAAAATTTATGATAAATAATTTCTTAAATATAAGGATGATTGTCATGCTGGATTTTAGACATGAAACATTTTTAGCTTTATGCAAAATCAAGAATTATACAAAAACGGCACAACATCTAAACATGACCCAACCAGCTGTTACACAACATATTCAGCATTTGGAAAATATTTATGGCGGGAAGTTGTTTTGTTTTAAAGATAGGCGGCTTAATTTAACCGAACGCGGGAAAAAACTATATGATTTTACAATTGCTGTGAAGGCTGATATATCTAGAATCAAAGATATTTTAGCCAGCCAAGATATAGATAAGGCTCCTGTTACGTTTGGAGCAACGCTTACTATCGGGGAATACATTATGCCGGTCATTTTAAAAAAACTTATACAACATCACCCAGGCCTGACTTTTACAATGCTGGTTGACAATACACAAACGCTTCTTCAAAAACTGCGGGATGGTATAATTCAGTTTGCAGTAGTAGAAGGTTATTTTGATAAAGCACAATACGCTTCAAAGCTAATAAGCGAAGAAGAATTTATAGCAATCTGTTCCAAGAAATCAGAGTTAGCCAACAAAAATGCATCATTAGACGAGTTATTGCGCCAGTGCCTTATTCTTAGAGAAAATGGTTCAGGAACAAGGGAGGTTTTTGAACAGGTTCTAAGACAGCATAATTTAACTTGCCAAAGCTTCTCAAAAATTTATGAAGTGGGAAATCTAAATGCAATTAAGCTACTTGTCGAAGACGATTGCGGAATATCGTTTATGTATAAAGCAGCTGCAAGAAAAGAGCTTATAAGCGGAAAGCTATGTGCTATTAATACCCCATATTTTAATGCAAAACATGAGTTTAATTTTGTGTATTTAAAAAACAGTATTCACGAAACAGAGTATTTAAATTGGTTTGATCATTTTCACAGCGTATATAATAATCAAAAAGAGACGAAAAAATCGGTATAGGCCTTTCAACACTATACCGATCTTTATTTATATATATAACAACTAAGACTTTACTATATACTTTAATACATCAAGTATTTTGGGTGGCTTGCCATACATCATAACTCCTGTTTTGTATATCTTCGCGCTCAGAATACCAACGATAATAACACTGACAAAGTTTATTATTATTGCTATCAGTATTTCAGCAAATGTAACATCCGTTATACAAATCCGCATAAACATAACGAGCGGAGAGAAAAACGGAACATATGATAGCGTTGTTACATAAGAAGCTCCTGCATCAGTCATGCTCATTATTGATACCATAAATGCACCTATGAACAATAGCATAGGAATTGTTACAACAGAATTAGCTTCCTCTTGGCGGCTTACAGTTGATGCAAAACCGGCAAACAAAAATGCATATATAAAGAATCCCAACAAAAAGAATATTACTGCGTAAATAAGCGTTCCCGTTGCGGTCGAAAGGTTTAATATCCCCGCAATCTCCGGAGAGAATGCAAGCCATGATACCTTTGTTATGTTTAACGTAATAAGAGCTGTTCCAGTCAAAATAACAAACTGTGTAAGCCCGGCAAGCCCAACCCCAATGACTTTACCAAAAATTAAATGAACAGGTTTGACAGAGGTTATAAGCAATTCCATCGTTTTAGAAGATTTTTCAACAATAACGGATGTCATAACATATTTTCCATAAAGCAAAACAGCCATGTATAACACCAATAATAAAACATAACCAACCCAAAAAGTTTGTGTTATGTCTTTACCAACAGAAACAAAATTAGCTCTTGGAGAGACGCTTAATATATCGTCAATATCTGCTTGACTAATACCCTTGTTTTCCAGCACTTTTGTTTGGTAAACCGTTTTTATCATTCCATCAAAATTTGCAGTATTAAAGCTCATTAAGCCAGAACCCATTCGCGTTATTGTATAATCAAGGCCGTTTATTTCAAGACATAGATCATACTTTTCTGAAATGACGTCATTTTGTATTGTTGCTTGATCGTTATTAGTGAGCCTTGTCCATTCATATTGTCCAAAATATTTGTTAAGTATATCATCCGAATAATCGCCATTTGGGTCATAAATCGCGGCTTTAAGGGATTTGTCTCCTTCTGTGGCAGCGCTATCAGAAACCACACCTGTTTCATATTCCGAACTCGGGCTGAGTGAATTAAGCACAGAAAATATGTTTGGTATATTGCAGGCAATAACAATTACTAAGAAAATAATCGCCGTTGATATAATATATGTCTTATTTTTTACATAAGATAAATATTCAAATTTTAAAACATTTTTAAACTGCCGCATCAATATCACCCGCCTTTTCTACAAAGATTTCCTCCAAAGTTGGCTCCATAATAGAAAATGAATCAATGCTTATATCAGATCCGGCAACGAAATGCATAAAAGATGACTTTGCTTCTTCATGCGTTAAAGTTATTATGCACCCTTTTTTTGATTTTTCTATTGATGAAACAATCGTTTTTAGTTCGCCACTTTTGGCAAGAAATGCCGCAAGCTCGTCCATCTTTTCATTCTCTGGAACAAGCAACACCTTGTTTCTGGGATAAGTCTTTTTAATAGATCTTAGACTACCGGAAAGCACAATTGTCCCATTATTTATTATGCAAATATCATCACAAAATTCCTCAACATTGGACATCTGATGGCTTGAGAACAAAACTACTTTGTTTTCTCGAACAAGATCGGAAACGATATCCTTAAGAATCTTTGCGTTAACAGGATCAAGCCCAGAAAAAGGCTCATCTAAAACGATTATGTCTGGATTATTTATTAATGCGATAGCAAGCTGAATTTTTTGCTGATTTCCTTTGGACAACGTATCCAAACGCTTTTTTAAATACTCTTCAGCATTAAGCTTTTTTAGCAACCTTTCAGCCGATTCCTTTGCATCTTTAGGTTTCATCCCTTTTAATTCTCCGAAATAAACCATCTGTTCCAAAATATTTCTCTTTGGATACAAACCGCGTTCTTCCGGGAGATAACCTATTTTGACAGTGGATTTCCTATTAGATATGCCATCAATAGTAACATTACCGCTGTCCGGCTCAAATATATCCATAATTATTCTTATGGTTGTTGTCTTGCCAGAGCCGTTACGCCCCAAAAGACCGAGGGCAAATCCACTCTTGGCAGTAAATGAGATATCTTTGAGCACTTTTTTTTGCCCAAAACTCTTGTTTATGCCTTCGACAGTAAGCTGCATTACAATCAATCCTTTCAGAAATTATATGTTAAATTTAATTTATAAAACATTCTCAAATTATACGAATAAAGAATCATAAAGTTTAAAAGCTATGCTTTTGAAATCGAGATATAATGTGTTCTTCTGTTCTATCTCTTTGCATAAGATTGTTTACTGCTTTTTTGGGATTTTCACCTGCAAAAAGCGTTTTGTGTATTTCTGTTGTTATAGGCATATCAACGTTGTACTTCCGGCTTAAATCATAAGCAGCTTGCGCAGTCAAAACGCCTTCGACAACCATATGCACCTCATCCAAAGTCTCTTGGAGCGACTTTCCCTGCCCAAGCAATATACCCGCTCGTCTGTTGCGGCTATGCATACTTGTGCAAGTTACAATAAGGTCTCCTATTCCTGTAAGCCCGCCAAATGTTTGTTCATCAGCGCCCATTGCTTTTCCAAGCCGTGTTATTTCCGAAATGCCTCTTGTCATTAATGCGGCTTTTGCATTGTCACCATATCCCATACCATCAGACATACCTGCAGCAAGAGCAATAACGTTTTTAAGCGCACCTCCAAGCTCCACTCCAACAATATCCGGATTTGTGTATACCCGAAAGACCGGGCTCATAAATATGTTTTGAAGATATTTTGAAACAGCTTCATCTTTTGATGAGACAACATATGTCGTTGGCAATCCCCTAGCAACCTCCTCTGCATGGCCGGGTCCGGAAAAGGCAGCAACATTGCAGTGCGGAAGCGTCTGCTCAATAACTTGGGAAAGACGAAGCAGTGTTTTCTCTTCAAAGCCTTTTGCTCCGTTAACAACTATTGAATCCTTTTTTATAAAAGGTTTAAATCTTTCCATTACTTCGCGAAGACCATTGGACGGTGTTGTTGATATAAAAACTTCTGTATCTTTACATGCTTCTTCAATAGAAGATGTTATTGTTATATCCTCATGAAGTTTTACTCCGGGTAAATATTCCTTATGCTCTCTTGCTTTTGAAACATGCTCTGTTTTTTCCTTTGATCTTCCCCAGATTGTGACCTTATGGCCGTTGTTATGCAAAAGAACAGAGAGAGCCATCCCCCACCCTCCAAGACTGATTACTGTTATATTCATGAATTTAAACCTCCGTTTTGTTTAGTCAAAAATTCTTTATAAAAGGCTTCCGATAGGTTTTAACCTCGAAAGCCTTTTGGGTTTAATATGGTTTATTTATTATTCTTTATAGCTTTCTTTTCTTGCTTTTTAGCCTCTTTTTCACGAGCTTTCTTTTCTTTTCTTATTTGTTTTAGCTCGTATTCTGATTTCATGCCTTTGATAGATACGATATATAAACCGGCAACATCAACCTTAACATTCTTTTTCACAGGCATAGCATTAAAAACCCGTTTATCACAAATAAACGTCATAATTTGGGGCCCGACTTTCGCCTGAACAAAGTTCATTTTCATAACCTTATATAGCTTCGGCAAGTTTTCAAAAAACACCTTCGGCAGATTAATATTTTTGGCCAAATCCTTCTTTTTATCAATAACATAAATGCTTATAACTTGCTTATTCTTATCTATAATTTCTTGTTGCCCCATAGTTTTTTTGGTGGCCCATCTATTTAGAAAATACAACGTTCCTAAAACAACGGCAAGAATAATAAACGCAAGGATAATAATGTCTGTAGCGCCCATCGGCGGCTGAGTTGTTAACAAGGCTGAAAAATTCATACATATCTCCCCCTTTGAAATTTAAGCAAGACCATTGTATCATTAAATTGCTGCAATTTAAATAGGTTTGGCAAAAAAAATTTTATAATAAACAAAAGTTGTCCGACATTTTATGACCAGTCCTATTATTTTTTTTAAAAATCCGTCATCTTTTGTCTTGTGTATCATACAATATAATTAAGTCAAGAAAAAAACAAGGAGGACTTAATATGGCAGGTTTTGGCGGAGGCAATATGATGTCTATGCTTATGTTAATGATGCTTATGGGCGGCGGTGGCGGTGCCGTAGCAGGCGAGAACAATATGATGATGTTGTTGTTAATGATGATGATGATGCCCGGCGGCGGTTTTGGAATGTGTGAAGCAAAATAACATATACGAATCGAGCTTTGTTAAGGCTAAAATTAAGTAGACCCTCCTAGGCAATATTTTCGAGGGTAATAATAATTATTCAATCCCCTATGATTTGCATGGGGGATTTATTTTTATTCAAAGCTTTGTAATAAGAGCTAAAGAATGTTACGTTCTTAGCCAGCATAAATATATTATAACTTGTTATTTTCTAAGAAAGGAACTTTTTATGGAGACAATGAACAATACCGATTCCTTCGATATGATTAAGATGCTGGAAAAAGCTAAATATATGGCAGAGTTTATGAAGGAAGGTTCTTCACCTGAAGGCGAGAAAGAACAGGATGCTATGGATATAGAAAAGATAAAAAAAGCATACGAAATGGCAACGAAATTTAAAGAAATAATGACGAGAACCGAACCCGTAGAAGACAAAAATGAAGAAAGCAATAATTTTGAAAGAATCAGCCAAAACGATGATACAAGAAGCATTAGCGCTCAAGGCTTTTCCCCTGATTATTTCAATAGCTTCACAGACACTCCAGCACTCCAATCTATAAAAGCAGCATTGCCCTACTTAGAATTTAAATACAGGCGAAATCTTGCAATCTTTATTAAGCTTATTGAAATACAAAGATTATTGGATGCATATGGAAATGCTGTCAGCTCTATACAGACAGGCTCCGGAGGTGATTTTCGAAGGGCTATTCTTCAATGTATGCGGCCGTATTTAAGTGACTCAAATAGAAGAATGCTCGATTCGATGTTAAAGATTATGGATATAAGGAATTTATTAAGCTCATGCCCGTTTTAAAATAAAGGAGGCAAATATGCCAAACATTAATGATATATTAAGTTCACCAGTATTTGAAAATTTAGAAACCGAACGCAAGGAGTTTTTAAGCTCTGTCATGTCAAAACTTGAAGGAAAAAACATGATGGAGGCTATATCCATTCTTATGGAAGCCCGACAATCAATGCCAAAAGGAAAAGAGTTAAGCAAGCAGGAACAAGCCTTTATGATTAAAGCTATGCTGGATGGCATGAGCGATCAAGAGCGCTCAAAGTATGAAAAGCTCCTAAAAATGATGGGAATGTAATAAACTGCTAACAAGGCACAATTTTAAAGGGCATGGTATCTGTGTTAAACAGGTCCATGTCCTTTATGCATTTATTAATACAAGTTTTATTCTCGAAACACAGTCTATTATGAACCATATGGATAGGTTGTTCATATTATTATCTAAGAGAGATGTTTTATATATAAATAATATGTAGGTGTATAACAATGTTAGATAATTTTAAAGATAAGACTTTATTAATAACCGGTGGTACGGGTTCATTTGGAAATATCGTTACCCAAAAATTTTTGCAAGACAGCGAAATCGGCGAAGTGCGAATATTTTCACGGGACGAAAAAAAACAAGATGACATGAGGAAGCAATATAATAACCGCCGGCTTAAATTTTATGTTGGAGATGTGCGCGATATTCAAAGCATTGAAAATGCTATGAATGGCGTAGACTTCGTATTTCATGCTTCTGCCCTAAAACAGGTTCCATCTTGTGAATTCTTTCCTCTCGAAGCAGTAAAAACAAATATACTGGGAACAGATAACGTTATAACAAGTGCAATTAGAAACCATGTTAAAAAGATTGTTTGCCTATCTACTGATAAGGCAGCTTATCCTATCAATGCAATGGGGATATCAAAAGCAATGATGGAAAAAGTGGTTACTGCAAAAGCGAGAAGCACAAACCCTGAGAACTCAATACTATGTTGCACAAGATACGGCAATGTAATGGCATCAAGAGGCTCAGTAATTCCGGTATTTTTTGAGCAGATAAAAAAAGGGAAACCAATCACAGTAACAGATCCGGATATGACAAGATTTTTAATGTCTTTGCCGGAAGCTGTTTCTCTAGTGTTATTCGCTTTCGAAAATGCAAAACAAGGTGACCTTTTTGTGCAAAAATCGCCTGCTTGCACGATGCTTGACTTGGCTAAAGCGATAAAAGAGCTAATGGATGCAGATAACGAAATTATTATTATAGGCTCCAGGCATGGAGAAAAGCAGTATGAAACTCTCGTAACAAAAGAAGAAAAGGCACGCTCTATAGAACTGGAGAACTATTTCAAAATCAGTATGGATGATCGTGACCTCAATTATGAGCAATACCTCACGCAAGGAAATACAGGCATTCTCAGCGCAGAAGAATACACGTCCCAAAACACTACATTGTTAGGGATAGAGGAAATCAAACAAAAATTGTTGTCCATTTCCTATGTTCAAGATGAATTAAAGTTATGGGAGCGTGGGGCATGAAAAAAATATTAATTCTCGGAGCAACGGGTATGCTCGGGCACGCTGTAAGCAATTATTTTATGAATGACAAAAGTTTTTTCACTGTTGTAACAAGCAGAAACAACGTAACAGGCGACTATCTTCATTTCGATGCTTTAACCGATCCGCTGGATATTATACCCACAAATTTTGATTATGTTATAAATTGTATTGGAGTTAT
Organism: uncultured Defluviitaleaceae bacterium; assembly: GCA_964449985.1. GTDB lineage: Bacteria > Bacillota > Clostridia > Lachnospirales > WRAX01 > CAYVCG01. The sequence goes on along the minus strand of CAYVCG010000034.1, from coordinate 1,276 downwards.
TAAGCCCTATGCCGAATCCAACTTACTTAAAACAATAAAAATAAATTCAGTTTTTCCGCTGGAACTAGGGGCATTTTGCAGCTATCACGGAATGAATCTGATACATATAACAACCGATTGTGTATTTTCAGGTTTAGATGGGCTTTATACTGAATCATCCCCACATGATGCTCTTGATGCTTATGGCAAAAGCAAATCTCTGGGGGAATGTACTTCTGATGCCATGGTGCTAAGAACGAGTATAATAGGCATGGAGACGAATCATTTTGCAAGCCTTGTCTCTTGGGCAATATCAAAAGTAGGCCAACCAGTAGATGGATATATCACTCATTTTTGGAATGGTATAACTACAGAACGATATACACAAGTTTGTAAGCAAATAATAGATAACGATCTATTTGAAAAAGGGTTATTCCATATTCATGCTCAAGACGATGTAAGCAAATATGAGCTTTTGCATTATATTAATAAAAAATTTGATTTAAATCTTTCTATTAAAGAGTCATATCCCTCTAAAATAGATCGAACTTTACGTAGCGAAAAAAATCTCTGTGCGGTATTAAACATACCGACTGTAGAACAAATGGTTTTTGAAATGGGAGGTACTTTAAATAATGAACGATTATATTGAGATTAATACAGATAATATAGAACCACCTAAGGAATCCGATAATATTTTCGAAGCAAGAAGTAATGCAGCTGTCTCTTTTTCGCAAAATGAGGCAGATTTGTCTATCGCCGTCATTTCCTATAACCGCCTTGAAAAGACAAAGGATTGTGTTGAAAGCTTGATAAAGCATACAGAGATTCCATTTAAACTTATTTTGATAGACAGCGGTTCAGAACCAGATGTTTTAGAGTATTATAAATCTGTTGAATACAATGACAAACAAATTATTCGTATAACAAAGAATATTAATGCCAATTATTCATTTTGGATAGCTATTAATCATATGAAATCCAGATTTTGCACAATCGTGTCAAACGATATTATTGTCACTCCAAAGGCTATAGAAAACCTATATCGCTGTATTACTTCATCAAACGATATAGGATGGGTTTCGCCCGTTTCATCTAATGTATCAAATTTGCAACAAGTATATTTAGAATACGATACGATAGAAGAAATGCATGAAAAGGCTAAGGAATATAACAAATCAGACCCATCAAAATGGTATGAGAAAACAGCGTTAATGCCTCCTATCATCCTTTATCGCAAAGAATGCATGGATATTGTAGGCGGCTTTGATTATGGCTTTTTTCATGATTTTGCAGA
>CAYVCG010000033.1:0-23850 GCA_964449985.1 uncultured Defluviitaleaceae bacterium | reverse complement strand
AAACATGCATTTTTTAGTTGCCACTTTCCTTCATTTTATCATTGCCACTGACACATAAGTTTTGAGGATATTTTTGAAAAAATAGATTCTCTTGAACCAAGAACAATGGGTACAACGGACTGGCTGCACCCTACCAGCATGGACATTTTGCTTTTTGATAATGGCGACGCAAGAAGCACAAGCGAAGCAAATGCCTTGCCAAAGGATGAATGCTACAGCCGGGTTGTGCAGTATCGCATAAACGAACGCAATAAAACAGTAGAACAGATTTTTTCATATGGCAAAGAAGAATGGCTTGCCCTTTTTTCAGCCATTCATTCCGGCAGTAGCTATATGTCGGATGAAAACGCGTTGTTTTACAGAGTTCACAGATTACCTCTTTACTAATATATCTAGGAGGTATATAAAATACAAGCATTTGCAAAAGCTGTCTAAGGTTTTGACAGCCATGCATACAAAAACGGGTGCTCATCTTTAAGCACCCGTTTTTGTATGCATTACCGTTGTACCCAAAACCCCCGGCAGACTCCCGCAACGGGAACACCCCCGGCATCCTTTGCGGAAGAACGTCATAGTGGGTAAGATATCGGCTTTACTTTTAATTATTTTGAATCTAAAGTGAATGTAAAGCTATAGCTTGGAAATACATCTTCAAACTTAACATTTTGTATGACTACGTTTTGATTTAATTCTATAGAGTCAAAAGCTATATCATTCACATCAACAAAGCTAAAATCCGTACCGTTGATTATTGTGGTATCGTTGCTTATATAGCTTCCTAGTTTCACCAAACCATTAAAGTTGTTGCCCTGTTTGCAAGAGATTGGGTTTGCAAAGCGTATTCGTAGATTTCCTGATTCGTTTTTGATTAGTACTGGCCTTAAAGTATCAGGATTTTGATGATGTATAGTCAAATTGCATTTCCCACTAAAGCTGCCATCAGTCGTTTTTGCTATTATAGCATAATTTCCGGCAGATGGAGCTTTGTCCAGCTTATAAAGGAAACTAAAGCTGTTGTCAGTGGCAGTTATAGTTTGTTCACAGTATGTCCCGCTGTCATTAATCAGCGATAATTGAAGTTCTTTTCCCAAAATATTATCGGAGGAAATAGAAAGCGGAATATTTGCTCCATAACCCTCAATTATTTTAGAATCCGTTAAGAGTTGTATATCAGAAACATCGTACTCCAGATTAAATACTTCTATTTCTGATAATTGCAGCCTATACGGCGTCGGATTGCCTTGTATTTGTTCATCAGCGGCGTATTCACCCAATTTTGTAACATATAAACGGATATATCTTGCCTCTGTCTTATTAAACACAATCTCTAAAGCCTTAAACCCGGGGCTTTGCTGATTGGTAACAGAATAAACTGTTGAATACTCTATGCCATCTGCGCTTACCTGCAGCTTAAAATCCAGCGGGAAGTTGGCCACCTGGCCATTCCATGAAATACTTCCCATTCTCGGCGTTAATGCGACAGTATTAAACTCCTTGATACTGCCTAAATCAATGGTTATTTGTATTGGATTTACAAGAATCTTCGATTTATAATCATTGGTCGTATAACCTATTTTACCACTGTTATTTGGAGCGATATATCCATCGGTAAGAAATCCCGGCCCCCAATAACCCGAAACATTAACGGATTCCGATGCAGTCACATTTTTGTTTAATGCAAGATTAATCTTTTGATACAGGTTAACATCATCATAAGCTGCCAAAAGCGCTTGGTGTGCGTCCAGTATCTCTTCATCAGGAGCATCGAGTGAATTGCATAAAGCTTCTGCATAAGCCAAAGCCTTTAAAAACGCATCCACAACAGAAGGTTTTGTGCAATTAGCTGTGTTCGTATTATTCATACTAAACACAAACATCTGTAATTCCTGAAGCGCAGAAAGTTTATCCTCCTCAACAGGCTTGGTGTATGGAGCAAGGCGTATAGCATCAGCTATTACATACTCATTGGCGTTATTGCCGATAACAACCTTGATAATTTCATCTTTAACCACTTCGCATGTGCCTATAAGATTCCACTGGCCGCCATTTTCCTCTTGATTTACTCGGTATGTATCAGAATCGGTATCAGTTGTTATTGTATAAGGAGTATTTGTTGCGCGGTTCGGATGCACTCCCCACCATGCATATATTCCATACGTCTGTGAATACGGCGCTGTAAATGTATAAGTTGCCGTTGCAGTCGGCTCATTACCGTTTGTCCAAGGGCTGTAGTGGAAGGCGTCTCCATAGCGGTCATTAATGTTTGAAGCTGTTTCTCTAATCCAACCCCCTGTGTATTGCGCAGCATCGTCATCTATTATTATTTCGCTTAAAGCTCTCGGCACAAATTTGACTGCATCGGAAATAACATACTGATCAGCATTATTTCCTATCATGATGCTTAAAGTCATGCCTTTTTTAACCTCAAGCGAACCTAAAAGCATCCACTTTCCGCCGTTTATCTCTTGGTTAATACGGGCGGTTTCTGATATTTGCCCATTGGAAATAGTAAACGGTGCATTTGTGGCACGATTGGAATGAACGCACCACCATCCGTAGAAGTCATAAATGCCATCGTATTCGGCTGTAATTGAATATGTCGCAGTTGCGTTCGGCGATTCTCCAGTCCATGTGGCAGCATAGCGGAAACCACTGCCATAACGATCTTCCTCATTAGAATTGCCGTTGAATACCCAATTTCCTAAATAAACAGCCTTGTCATCATCAAGTATAATACCACCGTCCTCCAAAACGGGAGGCTCAGTAACATCGCCTATTTCTGGCGTATTTTTTGGAACACCGGTAATTTTGAAGGAATAGGCACCGCTTCCAACGCTAAACACAACATAATTGCCAGAAATTTTCCCGCTTGTTATGCCATCGCAAGGCGAAAATTGGCCATTGCTAAATATAACACTTCCGCTTTCAACAACGGATACTTCGGACATATCATTATCAGGCAAATATATATTTGCAGTCGTATTAGCCGGGATACTGACTTCCATTTCGAAGTTCTCTTTGTCAATTTTTTTCCAATTTACAGTAATGTCACCTTTTATAGTGGGTACAGTTGCGTTTGCATAATCAAGGCCGCCTATTACCGGCTTAATATCAAATGTAGAAAAACCGCCGCCGGTAGGCTGTATGCCACCAACATATTTTTGGAGCAGGTATGAAGGATAAGCTGTCCATGCATGATTGCCCATATTGTCTATACTAAGCTCACCAAAGGATTCCCAGTTGGTATTGTTTGTATTTAGCATATTATCATAGCGCTCAAAATCTTTTGCTGCGATACGGCCTAATTCTGCCGCATACAAGCCGCTGTATAATGCATCACCGCCATAACCGCCGATATTATAAGGCTTCTTTTGCTGGGCAAGCCATTTTGTAACACGTGCTTTAAAAGCAGGCGGCACAACACCTGATCTTAATGCCCAAGCTGTTCCTAAAGGATGAAATTGTCCGCTTCCGGACGTTGTTTTATATTTTTGTCCGTCTACAAGCAGATTGACATTGATAGCACGATATAAATCTCCCGCAGATTTTTTGTATTTTTGAGCATTGGGATTATTGAGTTTGTCTGCTATATTTGCTGCAATATTTAAAACCATATAAATCTGGCTATTGGTGGCTATATTATCCCCGCCGTTTTGAATGCTGCCGCCAGCATAATCAGAAGCACGCCAGCCGGGAGGATCATAAAGACCTGAACCGGGGCTTTTATAACTAACTAAATAGTTAATAAATCTTTCTAGGTTTGGATAATAATCACGCAGCAACTGCTCGTCTCCACTAAATAAATATTGCTCCCATAAAAGCATCGGCCAGTATAAAGACCATTCTATCATTTCCGAATTATAGTCTCTGGCGGGGCTGCAAGTGAGGAAATTTCCACTTCGCAATTGTTCACCGGCATAATCCTTTATTATTTTGTCAATAAGCATTGTACTATCGTGATTATATAGCGCGCCAATGCCTATGTTCCAGGAATCGGCAGTCCATGGGCTTTGTTCGCGGTTAGCGTCTACACTTATTATTCCTTGCTGTATATTTTGTCTGCCGGAGCGTTCACTCATTTCATATACTTTGTTAAGCCTCTCGTCTGAGCATGAAAACTCGCCAGTTTTATCTACATAAGAATAAGAAACGATACCTCGTATGTCATCAGCGCTTAATGTGCCTCTATAGCCTGATATTTCGAGCAACCTAAAGCTGGTATGCCGAACAAATGGAGCGTAAAATACCTCTTCGCCGCCTTTACAGATATAAGTGTCATAACCGGCATCGCCCCAGCCCTTTTCAACCTCCCAATACTGCACTTTTATTATGTCGCCATTAGTATTATTGCGTATGTTCAATTTTGGCCAGCCTGATATACATTTTCCAAAATCAACTATCCAATTATCCCCACTTTTATTTATGGATAATGGCGAAAGAAAGTCCATTTCCTTTTGTTCTGAAACAAGCTGCGCATACATGTTATAATTATCACGATTAACCTCTGCCGAGCCTTGCCAGCCACTTGCATCAAAACCGATAGTATTCCAGCTGTCTATTTCGTTGTTGGCATTATATTTTATTGATGGGCGATTGTTAACGCCGCCATAATGCCCAAAATATATGGGATTTTCCTCTGTATATGGTGTTTTAGCTGCCGTTTTCCAACTGGAATCGGTTATTACTGTATCCTTCGTTCCATCCTCATAAATAATGCGCGCTTCCAAAATATATGCAGGGCTTGCATTAACGCCGGAATTACTCCAGACTCCATGCCAATGAGCTAATGCCGCAAATGCATTTTGACCGATCTCTAAAAGGTTTGTTACATCATAAGCGCAGTATTGTCCATATGTATACGGGTCGCTTCTTGCAGGCCCCGCACCAACCCATTCTCCGTTTAAATAAAGCTGATAATCATTATGAGCTGTTGTATAAACGATTGCTTGTTTAACAGGTTTTTCAATGACAAAATCTTTTCTGAAATAGGCGAAATCGTTTTGATTTATTGTTCCATCCCAAATGTATTTTGCTGTCCAATCAGCTTTAGCGAGCCCAATTCTAAATGTTGCTACTTGGCTAAACTCACTTTCAATATCATCATTATTCCAGACTTTAACTTGCCAGGAATAACCGCTGTCAGAAGCAAGGTTATTTCCGCTGTATTCCACGTTTGAGGATTTATCAGATAAAACCTTGCCGCTATCCCATACAACGCCTTCCGTGAACAAATCTTTAACTATTATTTGATATGCCGTCTGGTTAAAACCTCTGCCTGATGCATTAATTTTCCAGGAAAACAAAGGTATCCCCGGATCTATGGCAACAGGATTTTCTATGCCATTTACTTTGAGATCGTATACAGCAAAGGTTTCTGTTGCATAAAATGTTCCTGTAAACACACTGCTAAATCCGGTCGATAAAACCATGCAAATCGACAAAACCAAAGCCACAAGTCTTTTACCTTTGAAATACATTGTTATTCCTCCTTTAATATTAGAACGCACGCAAAAATTATAATAAATATTAATTCATACTTTGATTATATATAAAAATGCATATAACGTCAATTATAGTCATAATTATTTTAGATGAATTGCTAGTAAGATTGAATTTCTTATTGCGTGCTATTGGTTAAGAGATACATATTTATATAACTACTGCTACGCCCGATTTTCGGGAGACAAAAACATGGGGGTGTAAGCAATACACCTTTTTCTTAATTACAATAATAAATATTATATTTTTTAATAATCAAGCACATAATAAAGACACTAGTTGTTAAAAATGGAATATAGTGTTATTTTAAATATTTATTGGACGATATAAGTAATAAATGCTTTAATAAACAAAAATCAAAAGGTTTGTAGTATACGCCTTGTTTTATAAAAATTTTTCGGGAGGCATTGTAATAATGAGTCTATTTTCTATCGTATCAAAGGAAGAACTAAAAACAAAGCTTATTGAAAACGTTAAGGTTATCGCCAGAAAAACTATTGAAACGGCGTCCAGTGAGCAGATTTATGAAGCTTTGGCTTTTACTATCCGCGACATTGTTACAGATAAATGGATAGCAACCCATGATAAATACGACAGTGATGAAGATCCAAAGGTTGTTTATTATCTTTCTATGGAGTTTTTGATGGGAAGATTTTTAGGAAATGCAGTAGTAAACCTAACTCTAGGCAATGAGCTCCGCGAGGTTTTAGAAGAACTTAATATTGATTATAACCAGGTTGAGGATTCTGAGCGAGACCCCGGCCTTGGCAACGGTGGCTTGGGAAGGCTTGCCGCATGCTTCCTTGATTCTTTATCAACGCTTGAATATCCTGCATACGGCTGCGGCATTAGATATCATTATGGCATCTTTGAACAAAAAATCGAAAATGGTTATCAGGTCGAATATCCTGACAACTGGCTGGACAGGGGAGACCTTTGGGGCGTTAAACGTCAGGAATACGCGCAAGAGATTAACTTCGGCGGCACTGTCAGAGCTATTAAAAACTCTAACGGAGATTATAAATTCGTCCTCGAAAATGCTAAGACCGTTTTGGCAATTCCGTATGACTACCCTATCATCGGCTATAAAAGCAACACCGTCAATACTTTAAGGCTTTGGGATTCCAAGCCTAAAAACAAGTTTGACCTTGATTCTTTTAATAAAGGAGACTATAACAAGGCAGTTGAGGAACAAAATCTTGCTAGAACATTATCAGAGGTTTTATATCCTGCCGATGATACAGTGCAAGGCAAAGAGTTGCGCCTAAAACAGCAATACTTCTTTATTTCTGCAACCCTTCAAAGGGTGCTTTCAAGATTTTTTGAAAAACATAAAGATTTCTCGATTCTACCAAGTATGGTTGCATTCCAGCTTAATGACACCCACCCTTCCGTTGCGGTGGCGGAACTTATGCGCCTGCTTGTGGACGTATATGACGTGAATTGGGATGATGCTTGGGAAATTACGAAAAAAACCTGTGCATATACAAACCACACAATTATGTCTGAAGCTTTGGAAAAATGGCCGACAGAAGTCTTTTCACGTCTTCTGCCCAGAATATATATGATAATCGAAGAAATAAATAAAAGATTTTGCCAAAACCTTATGGATATGTTTGGCAACAACCCTGACAAAATCAGGAAAATGGCTATCATTGCTGACGGACAGGTTCGTATGGCTTATCTCGCGATAGTTGGCAGCCATTCTGTAAACGGCGTTGCAGCTTTGCATACCGAAATACTAAAAAATCAGGAACTAAAAGACTTTTATGAAATCTATCCCGATAAATTCAATAATAAAACAAACGGTATTACTCAAAGGAGATGGCTTGCGTATTCAAACCCGAGGCTTGCAGGCCTAATAACGGAAAATATCGGCGACAAATGGATAACCAATCTTGATGAGCTTAAAAGGCTAGTTCCTCTGGCAGACGATAAAGCTTTCCAAGAAGAATTCATGAAAATAAAGCGTGAAAACAAGGTTAATCTATCAAACCATATAAAATCGACTAAGGGATTGCTTATTGACCCGGATTCTATCTTTGATATTCAGATAAAAAGGCTTCATGAATATAAGCGCCAGCTTTTAAATGTGCTTCATATTCTTGATTTATATAACCGTATTAAAACAACTCCATGGGTAGATGTTGAACCGAGAACGTTCATCTTCGGCGCAAAAGCAGCAGCAAGTTACAAGAGGGCTAAATTAATAATTAAGCTTATAAACAACGTCGCTAACCTTGTTAATAATGACCCGTTCATTGACGGACGCTTGAAAGTGTTATTCGTTGAAAACTATAGGGTAACGTTGGCAGAAAAGCTCATTCCCGCCGCTGATGTCAGTGAACAGATTTCAACCGCCGGCAAAGAAGCGTCTGGAACAAGTAATATGAAATTCATGCTTAACGGCGCGCTAACATTAGGGACTATGGATGGTGCAAACGTTGAGATCTTTGAGGAAGTCGGAGCCGAAAATATCTTCATATTCGGTTTAAGCTCGGAAGAGGTTTTAGAGCTTTACAGAAGCAATTCTTATGACCCATGGGATATTTATAATATGAATCAAAGTGTTCGCCATGTGCTCACTCAGCTCATAAATGGCTCTCTTTCCGACAAACATGATTTGTTCCGTGAGCTGTATGAATCGCTGTTAAACGGATTTGGCGGTTCTCGCGCTGATGAATATTTTATTTTAAAAGATTTTGAAAGCTATGCAAATGCTCAAGACGAAATATCCAAAGCTTATAAAAATAAAGAGCGTTGGGCAAAGTCCGCTATAATCAATGTTGCCAACAGCGGAAAGTTTTCCAGTGATAGAACTATAGAACAATATGCAAACGAGATTTGGAATCTTAAAAAAGTTCATGTAGATTGCTAATTTTCTTAAATTTGGCCGCCGTTTAGGCGGCCTTAACATATTTTTTTAATACCAAAATATACTAATGTTTTTATAGCCTTTGTACGATTATTTATATGAATAAATGTGCATTTTTATGGAACGCGTATTAATTCAACATAAATTGAAAACAATAATCAATATTTGATGCTATGATACAAGCCGAAAGGGTGTTTTTTCGTTGAGTATATCGAATGTTGATAAATCGTTTGTCAAAAATGCGCGTGACTTTTTGATGATAAATTTCGGGGTTTTTTTGGTCGCTATTGGGGTTCATGCTTTTAAAAACCCCAACAGGTTTGCCCTTGGTGGCGTAAGCGGCCTTTCTATTGTTTTAAGTTATTATTTTGAAAATCTTCCTATAGGAACATTGATTTTGGTCTTAAACGTTATACTTCTTTTGTTAGCGTTTATTCTTTTAGGCAAGGAAGCAGCTCTAAAAAGTGCCTATGGAACGTTTGCGCTTTCCGGCATGATTCTTTTGTTTGAGTTTGTTATTCCCATACCCACTCCCCTTACTAATCAGAAATTCCTTGAGCTTTTGTACGGTGTTTTTCTGCCGGGTATCGGCATAGGCATCGTATTTAATTATGGGGCGACAACAGGCGGAACGGATATTGTTGCTAAAATCTTAAACAAATATCTCAAAACGAAGGTCAGTCTCTCCCTTCTTATAACAGACTTTACTATCGCGCTTTGCGCAGGGTTGCTTTTTGGAACTGAGATTTTGTTGTTCTCGGTGCTTGGCGTCTGTTTGAAGATCTTTGTTTTGGATTTATTTATGGAAAGCTTGCAGGTTTATAAAATAGTTGTTATTATAAGCGATAAAAGTGACGAAATCAAAAGCTTTATTTGCAATGTGCTTGAAAGAGGCGCGACTGTTCATACGGCAAGCGGCGCCTTTACTGTAGAAAAAAAAGAAGTAATAACAACCGTGCTCGGCAGAAGGCAAGCCAAAAGGCTTCAATTATTTATAAAAAACATTGACCCAAAAGCGTTTTTAACAATAAGTAATTCTTCAAGAATTATAGGGGAAGGCTTTAATCGTTTTGAATAAAGCCTCTTATGATCAATAATGCTAGGCTTTTTATGCTGTTTTCGGTTGTGTTTTCGTTACGCAAAAAAATATCAGGAGAAATGTTATGAAAAAACTAAAAGTAATGAGCATATTCGGAACACGACCCGAAACATCAAAAATGGCTCCCGTCATTAAAGAACTTTGCAAGTATGAATCAATACAATCTGTCGTTTGTGTTACTGCCCAGCATAGAGAAATGCTAGATCAAACGCTTAATATCTTCGATCTAAAACCCGATTATGACCTAAACATAATGCAAGAAAATCAAACACTTACAGATATAACAACAAGAGCCATTAAAGGCATTGAAGGCGTTTTAAACGCTGAAAAGCCAGACATTGTCCTCGCACACGGCGATACAACAACGACATTCGCGGCCGCATTGGCGGCTTTTTATGCGAAAATAAAGGTTGGCCATGTTGAAGCCGGCCTAAGAACGTTTGATAGATATCAGCCGTTTCCTGAAGAAATGAACCGAAAGCTTACTACATCCCTTGCGGAGTTGCATTTTGCCCCGACATCTATGGCAAAGGAGAATCTTCTTAACGAAGGAATCGGAAATGACATTATATTTGTGACCGGAAACACCGCTATCGATGCAATTCAATCTACCGTGCGCGATGGCCATATTTTTGAGTATTCCAAGCTTAATAATATTGATTTTAAAAACAACAGAGTAATAACGATGACAGCCCACAGAAGAGAAAACATAGGAGAACCGCTGGAGCATATTTGCAATGCCGTCAAACGCATTGTGTCAGAGCATAAGGATGTTATTTTTGTATACGCTGTCCACCCAAACCCAAAAGTGACGGAAACGGCGAAAAGCATTCTTGGTGATTGCGATCGAGTTATTTTGACTCCGCCTATCGGTATGTTGGATATGCATAACCTTATGAACAAAAGCTATCTCATATTCACGGATTCTGGTGGTCTTCAAGAAGAAGCGCCATCGCTAGGCAAGCCGGTTGTCGTTTTAAGAAACGTTACTGAACGCCCAGAAGGCATTGACGCAGAGACTCTTGTTTTAGCCGGAACTGACGAAAACAAGATTTATGAAATAACAAACTCACTTTTGACTGACTCAGCATTATATACAAAAATGTCTTCCGCCAAAAACCCATATGGCGACGGTCATGCAGCCGAAAGAATTGTTAAAGCGATTTTGTATCATTTCGGTTATTCGGAAAACCGCCCGGATGATTTTAAATAACTGCTGAAATAATAGCTGAATAATATTAGAAGTTTTTATAAAAGCTAATACTTAATAAATTCCTCATAATTAAGGAAGTGACTATGTTGTGGCATACAAGGATAGAAACAAGAAAAAAACAAGAAGCGAAATTCTTCAAGCCTTGACGCTTTTGTCACAAATAGGCATAACAATGGCTATAACGCTTTTTATTAGCGTTATGATCGGAAAATGGCTTGATGATCTGTCTGGCGCATCCCCTATATTTCTGCTAATATTCGGTGTTATTGGTATACTAGCAGCCTTTAGAAATCTGTTCATAATAACGAAAAAGTATTGGAAGTAGGTGTAAATATTACTATGGAAGTACATGATATAACAAAACGTATTTTTTTTATAACATTCGGAATTGCATTCGTTTCACTATGCATTGGATTGTTTGTTGCCTCAGACCGTTGGGAATTTGCCGCAGGAATAACGCTTGGGACGCTGTTTTCCGTAGGCAGGATGCTTCTTTTGGAGCGAAACGTGCGCCGCTCGCTTGATATGGAAGCAGAAAATGCCCAAAACTATATGAGAGTGAACTTTGCTCTACGCTACGTATTGACGTTTGCTGTGCTTGCATTATTCGCTATTACGCCATGGATAAGCATTTGGGGCGCAATTATCGGCATTTTTGCTATGCAGGTGGCTATATACATCGTTAACTTTCGGCTTAAAAACAAGGCCAGTTAAAAAGTAATACAAATAAAAATTTATTATGAAAGGAGGCAAAATATGGATTTCTATAATAAATATCATTTTTCCATACCTATCTTTGGTCGAGAAATCTGGGTTACGGACACAATTATTAGCACGTGGGTAATTTGTGCAGTTTTAATTATTCTTGCAATCATTGTGCGAATCAGGATCTCAAAATTCAAGGATAGGCCGAAAGGCTTCCAAAATGTTGTTGAGATTGCCGTAGAGTCTATGGACAATTTTGTTAAAGACACTATGACACCGAAATATGCATACTTTGGTCGTTGGTTCTTCGGTGTTTTCGCTTTTATTCTTATATCGAATTTAAGCGGGTTAACTGGAATTTTGCGTCCGCCAACGGCTGACTTGGCAACAACGGTCGCCTTCGCCATAACCACCTTTTTCTTAATACATTTTATGGGTATTATAACGCAAAAAGGACAGTACTTTAAAAGCTATTTAGAGCCTATACCGTTCTTCCTGCCGATTAATATAGTCGGCGAGCTTGCCGTTCCGATATCGCTAAGCTTCCGTCTTTTCGGAAACATTCTGGGCGGATTTATCATCATGGGGCTTGTATACTCAATGCTGCCTGTTTTTGCAAGAATCGCTATCCCTGCCCCGTTGCATATTTATTTTGATATGTTTTCCGGCATGTTGCAATCCTTTATCTTCTGCATTTTGAGTATGACATTTATAAAAGGTAAGCTGGGAATAGATGATTAGTTTTGGTTTTTTGCATTAAATATATAAATCTTATATGACTTATTTAAGGAGGATGTAAATCTATGAATTCTATTACTTCGGAAGCATTTGTTTTAGGATGTTCAGCCATTGGCGCTGGGTTCGCCGTTATTTCAGGTTTAGGTACAGGTATTGGACAAGGCTATGCTGCTGGTAAAGCGGCTGAGGCGGTTGGTCGCCAGCCGGAAGCAAGAGGAACAATTTTGTCCACAATGCTTGTCGGTGCTGCTGTTGCAGAAACATCAGCTCTTTATGGTCTTCTTATATCCATTTTGTTATTATTTGCTAACCCGCTTATTGGTATGTTGAAATAGCTAAATAATAATATATGGTTAGCGGAAGGAGGGAAACGTAATTGTTAGCTCTTGTTGATGCCGGAAAAGATACGATTATACATTTGGATCCACAGTTTTTGATGCAGGTTGCATTTCAGATATTTAACGCACTTGTGGCCATTTCAATAATCGGTTATTTACTATACGAACCGGTAAAGAAGTTTTTGCATAACCGTTCGGAACGAATAGCCAATCAGCTTGATCATGCTGCTCAGGCTACTAATGATGCCGATAGGCTCAAATCCGAATATGAATTAAAATATAAAAATATTCAATCTGAGAGGGACATTATTCTATCCGAGGCCCGGAAGATTGCTCATGAAAGAGAAAGCAGAATTATTGCCGAAGCTAAGAAGGAAGCCAGCTTGATCATAAAGCGTGCCAATATGGAGATTGAAAGAGAAAAGTCCAAAGCAATGGACGATATGAGACATCAGATCATTGAAATTTCATCCCTTTTGGCTAGCCGCTATGTTTCAAACTCCATAGATATTGCCGCTCAAAACAAATTACTCGATGAAGTAATACAAGATTTGGGGGATGTCCAATGGATCAATTAGCAGCCAAAAGATACGCAAAAGCCCTATTGCAAATAGCTTTGGAAAAGGACGAACTTAATCAATACTATGACCAGGTTTCGCTGGTTAAACTGTATTTTGATCAGAATGATGATTTGCTTGGGGTTATGTGCCATCCGAGCATAACGTATGATGAAAAGATGCAGATTTTGGAAAACATTTTCAAAAATCTCGTCTGTGATGACATAATGGGGCTTTTTTCGGTTATTCTAAAAAAGAATCGTGAGGATGAAATATTAAGCATATTGGATTCTTTTATAAAAATGACGGACTATCATTTCAAAAGAGTGACTGCGGTCGTTTCATCCGCAATTACGCTTAGTGATGACCAGATCAATAATATTAAAGCAAATCTGTCCGAAAAATTAAAAAAGCAGGTTGAAATAAAATCAGAAATAGACCAATCATTGATAGGCGGTTTAAAAATCGTTGTTGACGGCATGGTGTTTGATGCCAGCGTCAAGCACAGGATTGAGACTATTAAAAGAGAATTGTTGCAGGCTCAACTTGTTTAAGTAAAGGAGTGTAGCTATAAAATGAATCTCAGACCTGAAGAAATAAGCGCCGTCATTAAAGAACAAATTCAGAATTATTCTTCAAAGCTCAAAGTGGATGAAGTTGGCACGGTTATACAGGTTGGGGATGGTATCGCTCGTGTTTACGGCTTAGAAAACGCCATGAGTGGAGAGCTTTTGGAGTTTAATAGCGGCGTTTACGGCATGGCGCTAAACCTTGAGGAAGATAATATAGGTGTCGTTTTGCTCGGCTCTGATGCAGGCATAAAGGAAGGCGACCACGTTCGCCTAACCGGCAAGGTTGCAGAAGTTCCTGTTGGGGATGCTATGCTTGGCCGCGTAGTAAACGCATTAGGTCAGCCGATTGACGGCAAAGGCCCGATAAATTCAACAGGCTTTCGCCCTATAGAAAAGGTTGCTCCCGGCGTTATTACGCGTGAAGAGGTTAACGTTCCGCTTCAGACGGGTATTAAAGCGATTGACGCTATGGTTCCTATCGGCAGAGGCCAAAGGGAACTCGTAATCGGTGACCGCCAGACGGGTAAATCCGCTATTTGTATAGATACTATCATTAACCAAAAAGGCAAGAATGTTTATTGTATATATGTCGCGATAGGCCAAAAAGCATCAACTGTTTCCCGCGTTGTTAGAACGCTGGAAGACAAAGGCGCTATGGACTATACGACCGTTGTTGTTGCTAATGCAAGCGAAACAGCGCCTTTGCAGTATATTGCGCCATATTCAGGAAGTGCTATTGGTGAGGAATGGATGGCAAACGGCAAAGACGTGCTTATCGTTTTTGACGATTTGTCTAAACATGCTGCTGCATACCGCGCAATGTCGCTTTTGTTAAAACGCCCTCCGGGACGTGAAGCATACCCAGGCGATGTTTTCTATCTGCATTCAAGATTGCTGGAGCGTTCTGCAAGAGTTTCTAAGGAATACGGCGGCGGTTCTATGACGGCTTTGCCTATCATTGAAACTCAGGCAGGTGACGTTTCCGCTTATATCCCGACAAACGTTATTTCTATAACTGACGGCCAGATATATCTTGAAACAGAGTTGTTTAATGCAGGCGTGCGCCCAGCTATTAATCCGGGCTTATCAGTTTCGCGCGTTGGAGGCTCAGCCCAAATCAAAGCGATGAAAAAGATAGCCGGCCCGATAAGGCTTGAATTGGCTCAGTATCGCGAGTTGGCCGCTTTTGCACAATTCGGTTCGGACCTTGATAAGGATACATTAGAAAGGCTTCGCCAAGGCGAACGTATCGTTGAAGTCCTTAAACAACCGCAATATAAAACGTTGTCGGTTGAACATGAGGTTCTTATTCTGTATGCTGTAACGCACAAATATTTAAAAGATATTAATGTTGAAAAAGTTTTGGAATTCGAAAACCAGCTTTTCAATTATGTGGATACTAAATATCCCGATATTGTTCAAGAAATAAGCGAAAAGAAGGAAATCACCCCTGAACTTGAAGCAAAGATTAAGGCTATGCTTGATAAGTTTAAAGCGGAAATAACAATTTAGAGAGGTGAAACCGTATGGCATCAATGCGTGATATAAAACGCAGGATAAAAAGTGTCGGGAGCACCCAACAGATTACAAAAGCGATGAACCTGGTTTCGGCCTCAAAGCTTACACGGGCGAAACAACGTCTCAATGAGACAAAGCCATTTTTCCAGGAAACAAAAAGGGTCATAGCCGGTATCGTAAAAAGCAGTAAAGGTATTTCTCATAGATTTCTGGATGAGCGCCCCGTAAACAAAACAGGCGTAATCGTATTAACAGGTGACCGCGGTCTTTGCGGCGGTTATAATGCCAATGTTTGCAAAGCAGCTTTAGGCCTGATATATGATAAAAGTAATGTTTCTGTCATAACTGTCGGAACAAAGGCAAAGGATTATTTCAAGCGCAGGCAAAAAAACATTGTAAAGCATTATGCCGGTATTTCTGAGAAACCGTTTTATGAGGACGCCACAGTTATAGCAGATTATATCCTTGATGAATATTTAAACAATAATCTGGATGAAGTTTATCTTGCGTATACCGAGTTTAAATCTGCGATAAGCGCGGATGTTAAGCTGATCAAGATTTTGCCTGTCGATACGTCTGGCTTTGATGAAGGAGATACTCCATCGCGCATGATGAATTATGACCCAGACCCGGAAACCGTTTTGGATTATGTTATACCAAAGTATGTTAATACGGTTATTTTCGGTGCCCTTGTAGAATCGGCAACGTGTGAACAAGGCGCAAGAATGACTGCTATGGATACTGCAACTGAAAATGCCGAAGAAATGATTGGCTCGCTTACGCTTTTGTATAACAGGGCGCGTCAAAGCGCTATAACCCAAGAGATTACTGAAATTGTGGGCGGTGCAAACGCTCTTAAATAACTCAAAAATTAGTACCTTATAAATGTAAGGGAGTGAAAAAGTTTGGCTGATAGAAATACAGGCAAGGTTATTCAGATTATTGGCGCCGTTTTGGATATCCGGTTTTCCAGCAATCAGATGCCTGCCTTAAATAACGCTATAGAAATAAAACATGGAAACGAAACAATTATCGCAGAGGTTGCTCAGCATTTGGGCGATGATATCGTGCGTTGCATATCCATGAGTTCAACAGACGGTTTGGTTCGCGGAATGGACGCTGTCGATACCGGTTCACCTATAACAGTTCCTGTTGGCGAAAAAACACTTAGCCGTATGTTTAACGTTTTGGGAGAGCCTATTGATAACAAGGCTGCGCCCGTAGTTGAAGACAGATGGCCGATTCACCGCGAAGCCCCGACATTTGCTGACCAATCCACACAAGCGGCTATGCTGGAAACAGGCATAAAAGCCATAGACCTTCTCTGCCCATATTCAAAGGGCGGCAAAATAGGCCTTTTCGGCGGCGCAGGCGTTGGAAAAACTGTCCTTATTATGGAGCTTATAAGAAATATCGCAACGGAACACGGCGGTTATTCTGTTTTTGCCGGTGTTGGCGAACGCACGCGTGAAGGTAATGACCTTTATCACGAAATGCAGGATTCCGGCGTTATCAGTAAGACAGCTTTAGTTTTCGGCCAGATGAACGAACCACCAGGAGCAAGAATGAGAATCGCTCTGACCGGTCTTACGATGGCAGAATACTTCCGTGATGTCGGCGGGCAAGACGTGCTGCTGTTTATAGACAATATATTCCGTTTTATACAAGCAGGTTCAGAGGTTTCCGCTTTGCTTGGGCGTATGCCTAGTGCCGTTGGTTATCAGCCTACGCTTGCTACGGAAGTCGGAGCATTGCAGGAGAGAATAACGTCTACTAAAAAAGGCTCTATTACGTCGGTTCAGGCCGTTTTCGTCCCTGCGGATGACTATACAGACCCAGCCCCCGCAACAACATTTGCGCATCTGGACGCAACGACAGCGCTTTCCCGCTCCATCGTTGAGCTTGGTATATATCCCGCGGTAGACCCGCTTACGTCTACATCCAGAGCGCTTGACCCAAATATAGTAGGAAAAGAGCATTATCAAGTTGCCAGAGACGTTCAAGCGATATTGCAGCGCTATAAAGAATTGCAAGACATTATTGCTATCTTGGGTATGGATGAACTTTCCGAAAATGACAAGCTTATCGTAAGCCGTGCGAGAAAGATCCAAAGATTCCTTTCCCAACCGTTCTTTGTTGCTGAAAAATATACGTCGTTTGAAGGACGGTATGTTCCAGTTTCAGAGACTGTTCGCGGTTTTAAGGAAATACTAGACGGCAAGCATGACGATATACCCGAAAGCAATTTCTTGAATTCGGGAACGATTGACGACGTTATAAGTAAATACAACGCTAACAAATAGCCATGCTGTCTGCACGATAAACTTGCTTCGTGTAGGAAAGGAGAAGTTTATATGGCGGAAAACAACAGAAAATCATTACAGCTATGTATTGTAACGCCGACGAATATGCTGTTTGACGAAGAAGTCGATATGGTTATAATGCGCACACAGGAAGGCGACTTGGGGGTTTTGGCGGGGCATGAACCTTTAACAACATCCCTTGGATATGGTGTAATGAAAGCAGTTCGAGGCGAACAGGAGATATTATTTTCCGTTCTGGGCGGCTTTGTGGAAGTAGGGCCGCAAAAGGTTACTGTGCTTTCAGACGCGGCCGAAAGACCAGAACAAATAGATGTTAATAGAGCCCAAAGTGCAAAAGAGCGCGCAGAACGTATGCTCCGCAGCCAGTCTGACGATGTTGATACAAAGAGGGCTTCCCTTGCTTTGCGCAGGGCTTTGGTTCGCATAGAAGCAAGTTCATACCCGTTAATCGGAGGCAGAACAAATACAAACAAGTAATAATAAAAAACGCCTTGAATGTGGACGCATACAAGGTGTTTTTATTTTTTTATGATTCTGTCTGTGTAGATTGCAACATACTTATGCCTGTCACTTGAAGTTGTTATCTCAAATCTATAAAGTAATAGTTAATCGAAAACTAGTTCCTGCTAAGTAACATCTAAAGCCTGAACATACTTTTTTAATATGGCAAAAAATAATCATTCTTCATTATTAATACAATCTTTTATACACAAAATGCTGTTGCAAAAAGGCATGACAGATGATTATTTAAACATGCTAATAAAAAAATTTTGCTGCGGGTCTATTTGCGCTCAAAAATTATTTTTGAAGTATTGTCCGAATAATTCCGTCATTAATCCACATTTTCAAGATACACCCTATTTTGATAGGCGTCTTAAAGCTATCAAAATGAGCTTTGCAAACGATTTTAGCATACAACTTGGTGAAGGAACAGTGTTTTTTCATGAACATGGACACTTAGTAGATTATTTTTGTGGAGAAAAAGTATCCTTAGATCAAGAATTTTTAAACGCTATAGAAGATGATTATTATTGCTATATCTCTATGATATACTCGAATTATGCATCTTTATCCCTAGAGGACTTAAGACTTTGCATTTCTTTTATTATATCCGGCTATGAAAATGCCTCAATCTCAGAATTATTTAGCGCACTATCAGGAGGTTATTTTCAAGGCGAATTAGGTCATTCTCCAGAGTATTGGGATAAAGAAAGGATGTTTGGTTATGAAGCGTTTGCTCATTTCTATGAGGCACAGTTTAATCCAAAACGGCTTATTGCGTTAAAACGCTTTTTCCCTACTGCTGTTGATATTTTTAATAAAAAGATAAAAGCACTGTGTGATTAATAAACTAAAAAGCGGCCCCAGAAGGAGCCGCATGATTTAAAGCATAAATTGTTGTGTCATATCGAATAGCTTTTGCCACGTTATTGCGCCGACAATACCGTCAGATACTTTGTTATCTATCTGGAATTTTTTAACCGCATTAACCGTTTCTTTGTTAAATGTTCCGCTTATATTTCCGGAAAGATACCCTGCCCTTTTAAGTTTATCCTGCAATAAAACAACCTTACTACCGCTGTCGCCCTGACTAAGTATTTCAAACTCTGAATTTGCCACAGCTTTATCAAGAGCGACCCATGTTTTTGGCCCCACAATACCATCAGCAGTCAGGCCATAGTCTTTTTGAAATTCTCTCACAGCCATCTCTGTTGAATCTCCATAAAATCCATCGTTTATCCCATTGTAATATCCGACTTGCCTTAGTTTATTTTGCAAAAGCCAAACATATTCTCCATTTGAACCCGGTCTTAAAGTTGGATATGCATTTCCCTGTGGCGGTTTGTATTCCGGAAGTGCTTCTTCAATGGCGCGCCATGTAGCCGGCCCAACAACTCCATCTGGGTTAAGACCATATGCAGCTTGGAATGCTTTTACTGCCGTTTCGGTGTTTTTTCCGAAAATGCCGTCTGCGGGCCCTTCATAAAACCCCAGCTCATCTAACTTTATTTGCAATTCCTTAACATAAATATTTCTTGAACCTATCCTAAGAGTCGGTTTTGATTCCGGTGGCAACGAGGGCAGCTCATTTACTGCCTTCTCCAAAGCATCCCACGTATTCTGGCCGACTATTCCATCTGACGTTAATCCATATGATTCTTGGAATGAACGAACAGCGCTATCTGTAGCACTGCCAAAAATCCCATCTGATTCACCATTCAAAAAGCCCAGTCTTTTTAAAATATGCTGTAGCTCTACAACATAATCGCCTGTTGCTCCTCTTTTTAAGATGGGCTTAGAACCGTAATAATAAGAAGGCACCCCTATAGATGTTTCGACCTTCATATTTTCTTCCGTATTTGGCATATCAAAGTTTATTCTTTCTTCCGCTTTATATATATCGGGGGTTACTTTTTTGAGTATATTCCATGTTTCCTCATCTACTACACCGCAGATCTTTATACCATAATCATTCTGGAAAGCCTCAACGCCGTTAAAAGTCCTTGCATCAAACTCATCAACACTCTCCCCGCTTTTGTACTCCAAAGACTTCAAAGCCATATTTAACATTTTAACATACTCTCCACTGTCACCCATTTGCAGAGTTCCTATAAATTTATCCATTAAAAATACCCCCTCGATTTGCCTAATTTATTTTTATAACCTGACCTATGTAGATTAGGTTTGGATTTTGAATATTATTTAATTGCGCAAGTCTTGCAATGGTGGTATTGTATTTTTCGGCGATTTCTTCGAGCGTGTCGCCTCTGACTATGGTGTAATTGATGGTATTATTTTCAGATGTGGTAAAGCGTTGAGTTTTTGCTGGAGTTGGACTTGTGGGTGGTTTAGCTTCAGGTTTTGGGGTTGGTTCTTTTTTTTCAGCCGGCTTTAAGAATATCCCATCCGTAAATTTATCAAGATCAACAAATCCGGCTATACCGGGGACTTCTCCTGTCTCACTGTATTGAAATCCGACCCATTCCGGCCAGTTTTCCAGTTTGTCTGGGTTATCAACCCCATATTGCGCTACCCATATCGGATATTTTGCAACATTATTGTCAAACCTTTCATTAGCGCTATATGTGTTTGTATAAATAACAACGTCCTTGCCTGTCTTTTCTTTTAGCTCATCCAAAAACGTCAGCGCAATTTCATTTATCTGATCTTTTGTCAAATTTCCGAACACTTCATAGTCCATTGCGGGTTTACAATCATATTGCTTGTCGGATATTATGGAAGCAAAAAAATCTGCCTGTCGTTTTGCCAGCTCTTTCGTCGTTGCCGTTAGAAAATGATAGAATCCTATTTTTAAGCCTTGGGCTTTTGCACCGGCATAGTTTTTTTCGAAATTTGGATCAATATAGTCTATCCCTTCGCTTGCTTTTATATAAACAACCTCGACCCCGCTTTCCTTCACTTTGGCAAAATCAACATCTCCCTGCCACTTGCTTATGTCTATTCCTTTGTAAATCTTCTGGTCAGGAGCTTCAAGCGAGTATATAGAGTTGCTTTGTAAATGCTTTGAAATAATAGATAAAGTTAAACACGCCGCCATTTTTTCCATGTCGCAACTTCCTAACGTTTTTCAAGTTGCTTTATTATATGAACGTATAATAATATGGTTACAGCAAACAATAACAAAGGACTTAGCCTATTTTTAAAAAGATAATAATGCGATTTAATATTTCAATAAAGGACTTAAAAAAAACGCTTGACTAATAGTTAATATTAATTTATAATAAGCAAAGTTGATTTTCAAAGCACATAAATATTACTTAGGCTCGTTGGTCAAGCGGTTAAGACACGGCCCTTTCACGGCTGAAACAGGGGTTCGATTCCCCTACGAGTCATTCGTTTGGCTTTTACCTTAGTATAATATAGATCAATCTTGCCGATATGGCTCAATTGGCAGAGCAGCTGACTTGTAATCAGCAGGTTTTCGGTTCGAGTCCGAATATCGGCTTTTTAATTTTATATTTGTAATTTGGGCGGGTTCCCGAGCGGCCAAAGGGATCAGACTGTAAATCTGACGTCAACGACTTCGAAGGTTCGAATCCTTCCCCTCCCATCATAGTTTTTATTGAAAGCTGTCGAACGTGAGTTTGGCAGCTTTCGGTGTATTGGGGAGGCGCAGTAATGTTAATGAATCAAAGTTCTCTGACTGAAATTATAAAAGACCAAACAAAGCGAGCTTTGTGGGAAGTAAAAAATATAATAGCTTGCGTTCCTAATGAGTTATGGAATAAGCGCTATTGCGGGATGCCTTTATGGAAACATATTTACCATATGCTCCATTCCTTGGACTTATGGTTTGTAAATCCCAGAGACCCCCTTTTTGTTGAACCGCTGATCCACGAAGAAGGTTTAAACAACTTAGATGCCGCTTCAACAAAACAACTATTTAGAATAGACATAAATCAGTATTTGGAGGAAATTGAAAACAAAATAATCTCTTATGTTAACGATTTATCTGACACTGAGCTGCTTAATTATCCGGAAAGTTGTGAATACACGAAATTCACTTTGATTTTAGCTCAATTCCGCCATCTCCATAGCCATATGGGAATGATTATGGGGTTTATTATTGACGATGTAGATAAATGGCCAAAGGTATTAGGATTAGAAAAGCCTTTCCCACAAGGAAAGTACGCAAAGTATTTTTAAATTCAGTGTCAGCTTTTTTGACTCACAAGCACATAGTTTTTATTGAAAGCTGTCGAATGAGAATTTGACAACTTTTGGTGTATAGGTGAATTTATTTGTATAATCTTGAGGGAGAAGTAAATGAGCAAAGAAAAGCAGGTTGCAGTTCAAGACAATAGTAAGAGATATTTTTCAGTTTCATACAAAGTAATCCTTGTTACCCTTATTTTTACAGCTATTTTACATAGAGCAGGATTGTTTAGCATAGAGCTACAACGAGATACCCTTTTTTCCTTTACGACCATAAGTAATAGTTACATTTTGTTGGTTGTTTTGATAACTCTATTTATGAGTAAAAATTCATCAAAAGCTTACGATATTACCATATCCCTATTACAACCAATTGGTATTGTAGTGATTCTTGTGGTTGGATTGGTTTATCATTTTATTCTTTTACCTCAGAAAATAGTAGAAAATCCGAACTATAATGTCTTCACTTACGGGAATATTGTTGCTCATTACGTTGTGCCAATAGCAACTTTTCTTAGCTGGTTATTTTTTGAGGAAAAAGGAAAAATTAGCAAATGTTTTCCTTTTGCTTGTATGGTAATGCCGTTACTGTATTTTGTATTAGCAAGTATTTATGGGTATTATGGTTCGAATATTCTTAATAAAGAATCATCTTATGTGTATTTCTTCATGGATTTTGGAAATCTCGGATTCATTGGAGTGATGCAGTGGGTATTTTTAATACTTTTAATTATTCTGATAATAGCTTACTTTATATATTTCCTCGATTTTTCAATTGCAAAAAGACGTAGATTATGAGCATCTTGCGGCGTTAGCTTTTTTGACTCACAAGCACATAATTTTCCAAAAGCTGTTGAATATGAGTTTGGCAGCTTTTGGTGTATAGGTAGGAGTATTTATATTAGCTTGGTTCGCCTTTAGCGGAGAAGGCGTACAGAATAAATCCGAGGCAGGGAGGATATTTTATGAATGAATTGAGATTGCTAACTCCATCTGAATTGTATGCAGAACAGGTTATGTCATTTAAAGAAGAAATGTTACAAAGCGGAGATAGCTTTGATGGTTGTGCAGGACTGGAAGAAGTTCAGTCATTTGCTGAATGGATTGAATTTGAAAGCCGATTAAAAGTGAAGTATAAAAGTGGATATGTTCCATCAGAAGTGTTTTTGGCGGTAAGACGAAAAGATGATTTTGTTGTTGGAATTATTGATTTTCGACATCCACTATCAGATTTTCTACTAAATTTCGGTGGTAATATTGGATATAGTGTTCGTCCGTCCGAAAGACGTAAAGGATATGCATCTGAAATGCTTGGTTTGATTTTGCCAATCTGTCATAAGTTTGGAGAAAGCAAGGTTTTATTGACCTGTGATAAGGGAAATGATGCTTCACGGAAAACAATTATTAAAAACGGCGGAGTGCTGGAAAACGAAGTTGTTGATACAGTTGGATTGTGTGAAGGTGGCATTATTCAAAGGTATTGGATTTCATTGTAGCAACCCTGTGTGTTCAATTTTTCACACTGGTATAGTTCACATTTTTGGACTAAGGCAAACAAAATGAGCAAAACCCATGTCTTCAAAAATCTAAAATGACCACTAACGGCAATTTCTCGAAAGCTGTCGAGTGAAAACTTGGCAGCTTTTGGTGTATAAGTGTATAGTTAAGTAGATGAGGATTATTTATATTATGTTCGGGAGGAAATTATAATGATAAATGAAATTTGTGGATTTGC
>CAYVCG010000032.1:1689-24010 GCA_964449985.1 uncultured Defluviitaleaceae bacterium | reverse complement strand
TCTTCCATTTATATTCCCCTCAAATTTTATCTTCGCTGTTTATTAATTCACGCCAGTTCAGATCCCCACGGTCAAGAGCTAATAAAAGCGCTTCCGCAGTCGCCAAGTTACTTGCTAAAGGTATGTTATGAACATCACAAAGACGCATAACGCTATTAAGATCAGGCTCATAATGCTTTTGAGTAACAGGGTCTACAAGAAATATGACAAGATCCATATCATTATGGGCTATTTGCGCGCCGAGCTGCTGCGCTCCCCCAAGATGCCCCGCCAAATATTTGTTTATAGCAAGCCCTGTATTTTCCTCTATGAGCCTTCCTGTCGTCCCTGTTGCAAACAATGCATGTTTGCCTAAAATATGTCTATATGCTATGCATAAATTTTCCATCAGTATTTTTTTGTTATCATGAGCTATCAATCCTATATTCATTCAAGAACCTCCTTATATTTATGCTAAAGCCTTTTAATCCTCAAACATAGATTTTGTTTTTGTCATCCCGATATTAAGCACAAGCCCAACAAGCGCCATACAAACCCACATAGCACTGCCACCGGCGCTTATGAAAGGGAAAATCATGCCTGTGTTCGGCAAAAGCTCTGTATTAACGCCGACATTCGCAAAAGTTTGGAATGCCAGCATCCCTCCCACAGCAGACGCTATAAGCTTGGCATAGAATATATCGGCTCGTTTGGCAATAATTATACACCTAATAACAATAATAAACATAACAGTTATTGCCCCGACGCAACCAATAAATCCAAACTCCTCTGCTAACACTGTAAAAATAAAATCGTTCTCCGCTTTAGGAACGGGTACAACACTGTTATACAAACCTTTTCCGGTAAGCTTGCCAGAACCAATAGCAAGCATGGCCTGCTGATTTTGATAATATTCTTCACTGTCTTTGACCGGGCTCATAAATGTTTTAAGCCTTGATATCTGATAGTTACTCATTATTTTATCAATCAGTATTGGGCTCATAGAATCCGATGCATAAGTCACCTCGACTCCGTCTTCTCCTGTTTTAACGGTTGCTGAGCTTAGGTCATAAAACAATATAAAAGCTATCGGTATTAAAATGGCAAAGCCTATAACTATATATCTATAATGTAGCTTTGCCACCAACAGCATAACAAACATAATAACAACAGTAACAAGACTCGCCGAAAGCGACGGCTGTTTTTGAATAAGAATAACCGGAACGAATGTTAGAATAAAGACAGATCCCAAAATAAGAAGGTTGTTTATCTTTTCTTTATTGTTATCAATATATCGAGCCAAAAATATTATCATAAATATTTTATTAAACTCAGACGGCTGGATACTAAGGAGAGTTCCCCCTCCGCTGCCTAATATAATAGAGCGGGCAGGCGTACCTTCCGGCAGACCGAAATCCAAAACAAGAACAACAACAAGCAGACACAAATTCAGTATATAAAATGGTATAAAAAATTTACAAATAAATTGAAAATCAATAAATGCGGCGGCGAGCATAATAACAATTCCGCTTAATACCCACAATATCTGGCCCTTAAATTCCGGCGTTAGCTCACCTTTATTAATATGTGTTGCGCTTCCTATTAGAATAATGCCCAAAACTGCGAGAGATATAACAAGAAATGCCAGCAAAAAATCAAAAGATTTATAATCGCGCTTTGTATTCATATAACGCTCCTAACTTATGCCCTTCCGCCGACTTTTCTCATATTCTTAATCGGGATGTTTGCGTAAAGAACAGGCATCCCGTCTTCACCGTTCGCCTCATTTGTTTTAGAAATCTGGATATCGAGCTCTTCCTCATCTATTTCCATATAATTTGATATAACCTTTAATATATCTGTTTTAAGCATCTCCAATATTTGTGTCGAACAATTAATCCTGTCTTGAACTAAAACAAGCTTTAGCCGTGATTTTGCTATATCCTTTGTCGAAGTTTTTTTTGTGAAAAAGCTGAACAAATCCATAATATTCCCACCTTTCTAGTTTTTACGGAATATTTTTAAAAACCTTCCAAAAAATCCAGTATCCTCATTAAGCTCCATAAGAGGAACGTTATTTCCTAATATTCTTTGAACGATATTCCGGAAGGCTTGTCCTGCTCTGCCGTCAGTTGTATCGGCTACGCAAGGTTCTCCGCGGTTTGTCGAAATAACGATGCTTTCATCATCAGGGACAATACCCAAAACGTCTATCGCAAGTATATCCGTAACATCCTCAAGAGCCATCATATCACCCTTTTTAACCATATCAGGACGTATTCTGTTCAATATGAGTGTCAGATTTCTTAATTCCGAAGCCTCTAATAAACCAATAATCCTATCGGCATCACGCACGGCAGAAATCTCCGGCGTTGTAACAACTATAGCGCGATTTGCTCCCGCAACTGCGTTTTTAAAACCTTGCTCTATTCCTGCGGGGCAATCTATGATTATGTAATCAAATTCCTCTTTTAATTGTTCACACAACTTTTGCATCTGTTCCGGGCTTACTGCATTTTTGTCTTTAGTTTGCGCCGCAGGCAGCAGGAACATATTCGGATACCGCTTGTCCTTTATCAATGCCTGCTTAAGTCTGCAATTACCTTCAATAACATCTACCAAATCATAAACTATTCTATTTTCAAGGCCCATAACAACGTCAAGATTTCTAAGCCCGATATCCGCATCGACCAAAGCCACCTTTTTGCCGGCTATAGCTAGACCCGTCCCGATATTTGCTGAGGAAGTCGTCTTGCCAACGCCGCCTTTTCCGCTTGTTATAACTATTACTTCGCCCATTGATATTCCTCCTAAATACGCTTATAGCAACCACTGATAAACTCATTTTAAACAATTTAAAATTATTCAGCAATTACGATAAATCCATTTTAACAAAAATAATTACTTTTTGCACCAATTTTATTCCAATATTTTGTGATAAAATATGCCAAAATTTGATAAATACCTTTTGTGGTTACACTACTTATGTGTTTAATGGCACTATATGAATCTTGCCGTCTTTTACAAACGCGTATGAAGGAATCTTATTACTTGCTCTATTAAGTTCCTTTGGTATATACGTAATAATATCGGCAATTCTTAGCTGAGTCGGTTGTAAATTTAAAGCAGCCGCAAAACAATCGGAGTTTCCACTGCATCCGGCGTGAACAAGGCCTTTAATAGAGCCAAGAACTATAACATTGCCTTCGGCGATTATTTCCGCACCAGGATTAATATCGCCTACAACAACAACGCTGCCCACAAATTGTATAGACTGGCCAGAGCGTAAAGATCCTTTATGAAACACTGTCATATTCTCATCCGCAGAAATAATATCTGTCATGCTTAGTTCTTCCATGTTAGTGCCCCTTCTGTTTTTCGTTCTTTTTTCCGTATGCCCTTCAACATCCATATCTCCGACATCACTTGTTACAAAAGATATTGAT
Organism: uncultured Defluviitaleaceae bacterium; assembly: GCA_964449985.1. GTDB lineage: Bacteria > Bacillota > Clostridia > Lachnospirales > WRAX01 > CAYVCG01. Next base: position 20,585 of record CAYVCG010000032.1, on the reverse strand, counting down.
AAATCCGTAGCTTTTGAAATTATATCGATTAATTGAAATTCTTCATCTTCAGACAAATTTTTTCCTGAAAACGCTATGCCTGTTTTTGTATTACCGAAAAATTCCTTAGCTGCATTAACCTTTCTGCGCATTGCAGATTTTATGTCGTCAAAGCTCGCTGATTTATCCATAACAACTGTCAAGCCGTTTTTTCTACCTTTAAAAATAACGGTGTTATCCGGTTCCATACGTACCCCCTAAATTGTTAATCTTTATTTTGCTAAACTGTTATTCATTATAGAAGTCTGCGGGCTTTCGTTAATACCGAAATACTCCGCCATAACATCCCTCGCGACCTGAGCCGCAGGAGCAGTTACTGTCAAAGTATCGCCATACGGTATAACAACATAAATGGCAATTTGCGGATTGTCAAACGGAGCATATGCCGCAAACGACGCATGGTCAAACCCGGCTTCCTGAGCCGTTCCTGTTTTAGCTCCTATTTTTATAGGGAAATCAGCAAACACCGTTTTTGCTGTTCCTCTATCACCGTGAGCAACTGCATACATTCCGCTGTAAACAGCATCAAGATATTCCTGCTTTACAGGCACCTTAAATTCAAGATTTGGCTCGAACCGTGAAAGAACCTCACCAGAAGCTGATTCTATTCTATCGAGAAAATGGAGCTGATACCTATTGCCTCCATTGGCGAGGGTGGCGATATATTTTGACATATTCGCAGCCGTATAGTTGTTAAAGGACTGGCCAATAGCTGTTCTTATGCTTTCGCCATCGTTCCATCTGACCTGCGCATCAGTTAAACTTGAATTCCTGCTGCGCTCTTTATATGCCTTAAATTCAGGAGACGATATCTTTAATAAATCTTCTGGCATAGAGTCATAAAGCTCAGAAATTTCAACCCCGGATCTCTCATTTAGTCCAAAATACTCCATATATTTATTAAGCTTAGAGATTCCTTCATACTTGGTGTCAGATTTTGTATTACCCATTTTATACATCATATCATAAAAGAAATAGTTGCATGATACTTCCAGCGCACCAGAAACATTTACGCTGCCGTGATAACCGGGTGTATGAATCCAGCAACTTGCATATGGCGATCCGGCTTCGGTAAACGTCCCTCTGTCCACAACTTTGGTTGATGTTGTTATCGTTCCCGTTTCCAGCCCCGCAATAGCTGTTATCATCTTAAATGTTGAGCCGGGAGCTCTAGGGTCAGAAACCGCACGATACCACATCGGTGAAGTCGGGTCATTATTCAATTTTCTATAGTAATCATTATTGAAGTTATTAACCAACTCATTATTATCATAAGTTGGATAGCTGGCAGCAACTATAACACCACCTGTTTTAACATTTGTAGCAAACACAGAGCCCTCCATTGGGGTTATATTAGCCATCTGTGGCGTTATTTGTTCACTCTCCACCTTGCTTATAAGCGTCTGCAAGACTTTTGAGTTATTCTTTCCAAGACTTTCAATTAATTCTTCATCCAAATCAATTATCCCTTGTTCATACATTGCAAGCAGTACGTATCCAGCAGGTATTTGGTTATCGATTATGCTATCTGCAATAAACTGCTTTTGCAGAGTTTTATAATTCTTTCCATCTTTATCTTCAGCAAAGTTTTCGTCCACATACTGTCTAATTTTGTATGACCAAGAGCCTTCTTCAGATGACATAATATCATCGATTGAAATATTATTGGCTTTTATCATAGAGCTTAACAGTTCTTGCGAAGTAACAGGCTTTTCTTTTGCAGATACGCCCCTTAGCTTATTTATCAGTATATTCTTTAACATATCTTTCAAAATAATTGTTGCCTCATTTTGCAACCTGGCATCTATCGTAAGAACAATGTTGTTTCCTTGAACAGCATCGGAAATTTTAGTCGTTGAAACCCTTCGCCCCGATGCATCTGTTTCAACAGTCACTTCGCCGTCTTTACCTTTTAATTGAAGATCAAAAGCCTTTTCCAACCCCAGCTTGCCCACGATTGATGATAGCTTATACCCAAGACCCTTCATTTGCTCATATTCTTCTGAGCTTATAGCTCTTATATAACCGAGCATATGAGAGAAGTTTTCTCCCGCCGGATATTCCCGCAGATAATCAACATCTATATAAAAACCAGGAAACTCCTGATTTTTTTCCTCCAAAGCAGCAACGGTTATTTCTTTAACATTAACAGCAACAGTTATATGGTTAAGATAGTATCTCTGCATAAATACAGACGATGCTAAAGACAAAATACTCCAGGCATCTTCGTCTGAAACAGACTCTTCTACATCAAAAAACTCTCTCAAATAATCAAAAGCTTCTTCCGCATCGGCTTCTAATGGTATACCCATATCGGTTTTCCATTTTTCTTCCCTGGCTGCGTTGTCATTTAGCATAAATGTATGCGGCCTTTCTTTTGAAATAGGAAAGTCCTGAGAGTTTTCAATTATTTTTTCTCCGTTTGCTTCCATAAGCTTTATAAAATTTAACGCTTGAGTTGCAGAAATTTTGCTTTTGACACTGGGATCTATTTTAACGGTAAACGCCACAGTGTTTGTGGCAAGCGGCCTGCCATAGCAGTCATAAATCTCGCCTCTTGGAGCAGCAATAAACACTGTGTTTGTTTTTGTGTTTTTAACAACGGCAATTTCATAATCAAACCCTTTTACAATTTGCACTTCAAACAGCCTTGCAACAAGCGCATAAAACATAAGCCCCACAAGAAAAAATAAAATAAAGAGCCTATTGGTTACAAATTTATAAATATTTTTAAGTATTTCATGAAACTCCTGCTTCATTTTTTATGCCAGCCCCCAAACAAAGCAACCATCTCTTAGATTTTAGAAAAAAGACTTTTATGCTTCTTTTCATGAGCTTCTAGCCTTCGGTTTATTCCATAAATAATTCTATACATCAAAAGAGACAGCAATGTGGTGTATATAGTTTCTGGAAGAATAACCCTGTTGAAATAATAAGAAAATTCCGTTCTGCCAGCAAGAAGAAAACTTGTGACATAAAACATAAGTTCATACGCCAACATACTTAAAACCGTCAGAACAACGGGCAACAAATAGTTTTCCCTGAAAAAATCCTTAAACGGTTTGCCACAGACAAAGCCCGTAAGCGCCCCTAAAAGAGCAAACAAACCCAAATTGTAACCAAAAAACATATCCTGCAAAAGCCCGGCGAAAAAACCGGCGATAGCTCCTTCAACATCGCCCCTCAAAATCGCATAGCACACAATTATAAGAATGGCTGTGTTTGGTTTTATCCCGGCTATTGTTATATATTGAAACAAGGTCGATTGCAGAATAAAATTAATTATTATAACAAAAAACATTGAAAAAAAACGCAGCATCGTAAACCTCCGGCTTTTTCTTGATAACTATTGCTGGTCGTTCTCATTTTCGATTAATTCCCTGTCAAAAAGCTGCGTGATAACAAGCACCGTCTCCAAATGCTTAAAATCCACATAAGGTTTGATTATGGCCTGCTTTGTGTTATTGGCGTTGTTTTTAACCTCCAAAACATTGCCGATAATTATTCCCGGCGGAAAGACAGAAGAAAGATGAGACGTTACGATTTCGTCACCCGGAACAATCTGAGCGTCATCATCAATAAAGTCCATAACGCACTTGCCTTCCATCATTAAATACAAATCTCCACGCATAGAGCCCGTATCGTTTGTTCTCGGGCTTTTTGCGGCAACTGCGCTCGTATCATCTATTATTGATTTAACCTTCGAATAGTTGTATCCGGCTTCAAATATACGGCCCACAAGACCGCCGGACGCCAGAACGATCATATCTTTTTCAAAGCCGTCTTTCGTCCCTTTGTCTATAATAAAGTTATCATACCAATTTCCGACATCCTTTGCAATAACATCAGCTCCAACCATTGGATAGTTTGAATACTTTTTTGTTATCTCAAGTAATTCGCTTAATTCCTGATTCCTTTCATCAACAAGATGCAAACGGCTGTTTTCTGCCCCAAGTATCTCGACTTGCTGTTTGAGCATCCTGTTTTCTCCCTCAATCTCGCCCATGCGAACAACGAAATCAATCTTGTCCCCAAACCATGAACTTACTCCGGTAACTACGCCTTGGATGGGAGTGATAAAAAAGCCAAGTATATTGTTTAGCAAAGTCGGCTTATATTGCCTTGCAACAGAAACAGCAATCAAAATAACCGAAAGAATAACTATACCGACAATGAATAGCTTTTTATGCCTGTTAATAAAATTCAATTTAATTCACCTCTAGTATAATTTCCTTTGAATACGGTTTAATCAAATGTTTCTTTCTACATCCTTAATTTTTTAGGCGAAATCAAAACATCTTTGAGCACATTTATATTTTCAAGCACAAGGCCAGTCCCTACGGCGACGCAATTTAAAGGCTCGTCTGCAATAGAAACAGGAATACCAACCTCAGCCTCTATGAACTTATCCAACCCTTGCAAAAGCGCACCGCCGCCAACAAGCATTATACCGGATTGCATAACGTCTGCCGCCAATTCCGGCGGAGTCTTTTCCAGAGTAAATTTTATAGAATCCAGAATAGCGTTAACCGGCTCTGATATGGCAATACAAATCTCTCTTGCAGAAATCTCTATTGTTTTCGGCAAACCTGTTATTAGATCACGCCCACGAACTTCCATTTTGTTACTTGATTCCGGGTTATAAGCGCAGCCTATAGTGATCTTTATATATTCTGCTGTCCTCTCACCTATAGCAAGGCTGTATTCCCTTTTAACATAATTTACGATATGTTCATCAAGTTCGTCTCCCGCGACCCTCAATGATTTGCTCGTTACAATACCTTGCAAAGATATAACAGCAACCTCGCTAGTTCCTCCGCCGATATCAACTATCATGCTGCCTGTCGGCTCCATAATCGGAAGGCCTGCGCCTATGGCGGCGGCCATTGGCTCTTCGATCAAAAATGCCCCCCGCTCTTTTGCGCCGCCCGCAATAGTCGCTTCTATAACTGCTCTTTTTTCGACCTCCGTAACACCTGATGGTACGCAAACTATAACGTTCGGTTTAGAGCCAAAAAACGTTTTTTTTGAAGCCTTTTTTATAAAATATTTTAGCATAGCCTGAGTTGTCGAGAAATCTGCGATAACCCCGTCTTTCATCGGTCTTATCGCAACGATAGCCCCGGGGGTTCTTCCTATCATTTGCTTTGCTTCCTCACCAACTGCAACGACTTGGTTTGTGTCAGTTCTAACGGCAACAACAGAAGGCTCGTTAATAACGATACCTTTGTTTCTAACAAAAACCAATGTATTCGCAGTTCCCAAATCTATACCCAAATCCTTATTAAACACTATTTTATTGCTCCTTTCAAGTATACACACAAGCTGTTTTTAGCCAATATATAGATTGTTTCCATATTTTTGCATTTATATATCAAATTTTATTTCTGATCAGCTTTTTATAATGCGTTTATATTAATATACAATGTTTTCCTATACATTACAACAAACTAATTAAAAAAAATTAAATTTCCTTCATCTAAAAAACAATTCTTAATAAAAAAATAATAGGTCCTGATAAATTCATCAGGAATAATTGACTTTTTGCACAATCCATATTATAATTATTCTATATAACAAAAGATTTTTAATAAAATAGACAAGTATAACAAAGTATTTTTTATTTATTTTTATGCTGAAAGGAGTTGTTTTAATAATAGCATTATTGTGTTTAGAGCTATTGGAGGAGAAAGCACTTTTATGCAAAGAAATAAAATTATCAGAAAAGGAGTTTGAGAATTATGAAAAGAAACAAACCTTTTAGTGCTATGCTTTCGTTATTCTTAGCTGTAACGATGGCTGTGCAAATATGTCCTTCTATTGCTTTTGCAAAAGATACGGACAGTTTTGCAACCAAAATATGGTCTGACTTTCAAACACCTCCGCCAGATATTAAATCTCGTCCATTATGGTTTTGGAACGATGAAATCAAAGATATGTCTGACGAGAAGCTTGAAGAAATAGTTGAAAAATCGTTTTATGAAAGCGGATATTACGGCTTCGGTATTTTGCCAAACTGGCTTCAGGGATACATGAGCGACGAATACCTTGACAAATACGAAGTCGTTGTTAAAAAAGCCAAGGAACTTGGCATGAAACTTTGCTTGTATGACGAAGACGGTTTCCCCAGCTACACAGCCGGCGGGCTTCTTGGTCAAAGATATCCAGAATATACAGCAAAGCGTCTTGATAAATTTGAAAAAGAAGCTACCGGCCCAGCAAAAGTTGTTGTTCCTCTAAACTATGGAACACCTATGGGCGCAGTAGCTATGAACACAGCAACAAAGGAACTTGTTGATATATCGGATAAAATCACCATGGTTCAATCAGGAGGCGGAACCGGTGTTTTCGCTTCCAGTTATTATACTCAAGCACCAGGCTATGACGTATTCTCCGCATTTGATGGAAATTACAATACGCGTTGGAACGGCGCGAGTTTTTCGGGCGGCGGTTGGCTTGAGGTTCGTTATACAGAGCCAACAACCTTTGACAGGGTTGACGTTATGGAATCTATGAATCGTATAACTTCCTACAATCTTCAATACTGGAATGGCAATGCTTGGGTAAACATTGCTTCTGGTGACAAGATTGGAGACGGTGTTAAAAAATCATTTACCTTTGATGCAGTTACTTCAACAAGAGTTCGTTTTCTTATTAACTCTGTAACAGCCGACAGTCCTTCAATATATGAGATGGAAGTCTTTAATAACGGAGCTAAACTTCCGATACCTCCTCAAAATGAACCGGTGTCCTCGAACCTGACTTATGACATTCCTGCAGGAACTTGGAAGGTTATGGCTTTTATTTGTGTTGTTGATGGTAAAAACGGTATGGACTATCTTGATAAAGAATCAGTTGCAAAATTTATTGAGATCACTCACCAGACTTATTACGACCGTTTCCCTGAATATTTCGGAACAGTTTTTGATTCGGCATTCTATGACGAACCAACTTTCTGGAACTGGGGCGGTGACAGCGGCGTTCAAGGCGCAAGAATGTGGACTCCTGGATACAACGATGCGTTTGTTGAGCAAAAAGGATACAATCCTGTTCTTCTCTATCCTGCTTTATGGTATGACATCGGCGCTGATACAAACTGGGCTCGTAATGAGTTGCAAGACGTTCGTACACAGCTTTTTGCAAAGGATTACATAGGTCAGCTTAATGATTGGTGTGAAGCACACAACATTGAGCTTACTGGGCACATGCTTCTTGAAGAAATACAAAACCCTGTTGGTCTTCATGGAGACTTGATGAAAGTATTTAAGTACCAAGATATCCCCGGTGTAGACGTTATCGGTTCTTTCGGATATACACAGGAAGCTTATAAAATCATAAGCTCAGCTGCATACAACTGGGACAAAGGCCTCGTCATGACAGAAAGCTATGGCGCTATGGGCGAAGGCATGGGTATACCAAATCTTTATCGTGTTGCTATGGATCAATATGCTAAAGGCGTCAACCTTATGGTTCCTCATGCTATATGGTATAATAATACATCAAAAGTAACCTATCCTCCGGAACTATCTTACCGTAACCCTGTTTATGGCCCAGAGCTTTGGCGCTATAATGAATATATGGGTCGTTTGCAGATGTTATTGCAAAACGGCCGTCACGTTGCTGATATCGGCTTGTTCTACCCGATTGACTACTTGAAGGCAAGCTTTAAGTTTACGACTACAACTAGCGCAGACTGGGGAGTTCCCGCTGATAACAACTATATGAACGTTGGCGAAGCATTATCGCTTACACACCGCAAAGACTTTACTTATATCCATCCTGAGGTTCTTGACCAAAAATGCACTATTGAAAATGGAGTTATGAATCTTAACAACGAAATAAACTTTGAGCAATACAAAGTTTTCGTTATGCCTGCAACAAGAATAATAAGTCTTTCTAATGCACAAAAAATTAAAGCGTTTTATGATAACGGAGGAAAAGTTATTTCCGTTGGACAGCTTCCTTACTTGGCTTCTGACCGCAACAAAGACGCTGAGGTTGCAAGCATTATGCAAAGCATCTTCCAGATTGATCCTGCAACAAGCGGCTCTCAGCCAGCAGCAACATACTCAAAAGTATCAAATGCCAATAACGGCGTTGCTATCTTTATGAAGAGCCTTAATAACCTTGGAACAGCTCTTAATGAAGTCAATGATGTTTATGACGTATCATTCAATGGCATCGCTGGTGTTTCTGGCGGAAACTTCACTTATATCCATAAAGTTAAAGAAGGAACGGACATCTATTTCTTTGCTAACTCAAGCAGCTCCAGAATAAACGGAACGGTTGATGTTCGTGGAACGATCACTCCTTCCGCTTGGGATCCGATGACAGGAACACTTTATGTGCCTTCTTATGAGCATATAAATAAAAACGGCATCGCTGTAACAAGAATAAAGCTTGATATGGAAGGCGTTACGTCTTTGTTCATTCTTGATGCACCGGCGATTAATATAAGCAGCCCTCATTTTGTTGATGCAACTGTTATTATAGACGGCGTTAGCTATCCGTTGCCTTTTAGCGGACCATTTAGCGGGGATATTTCTAGTATTGAGGTCGTTTCCAACGATTCTAATTACGAATTTGCATACTTTAGCGGAGATTTGTTCAGCGCTAACAATCCGCTCACTGTTCCGTCATCCGGCATTAATAATTTGGAGGTAAACTTCAAGTTTGTTCATGGAATAGGGCCTGATGATGACGCAAAAATAACAATAGATTCAATTAATGGTAACGGCAAAGACTCTGCATATGTAAACGGTGAGTTAGTATCTTTGCCATTTAGCACAAGTGTTGGGCAGATGAGGGAATATATTGTTGATCCTGTAGCCCCGGCAGGAACCATTTTGGCTGGTATAAAGGGGGTAACTCCAGCATATCAAATGTATAGCTCTTTGGCGCATGTTGTGGCTAACAAAGATGTAAATCTATCGGCTAGTTTTGCCATTCCTTTGAAAAACGTTGCCTTAAATAAGCCTGTATCCGCTAATGATTCGGCTAATATTGGCTCGGCATGGGGTGCTGCGAATCTTACTGATGGTGCTACGATAGGAACAGGCGTTACTACTGGCATCAAATATGACAACCTTGATATCCCTGGAGGCGCATATTTTGAAATAGACCTCGGCAAGAACGAAAGCATACAAAATATCGTTGTTTATCCAAGAACAGATGCAGAATCTTATATAGCAGGGGTTCACTATTTCCCGCAGGATTATACTGTAAAAGTAAAAGCGGATGGTGCTAGCGAATACATCACTATCGCTGACGAAAAAGGTCATCCTGATACTGATCAGCCTATAAGCTATAGATTTGCTCCTATTCAAGCCCGCTATATAAGAATAACTGCAACGAAAATGTGTGCTCAAAGTGTAGGTCAGGATATAAAACGTTTCCAGCTTGCAGAAATGGAAGTTCTTTCTGCAAATTATGTAACCGTAAATAACATCGACATAGCTTCTAAATCTGGCATGAACTCTATATTCGGGCTTGGAGAGTCTTTAGAGCTTTCAGCGACTGTGTCTCCTGCTAATGCTGAAGTTAAAGACGTTAAATGGTATGTCCATGATACTAAAACAGGCTTGTTTAGTGACAAGGCTGAGATTATTATGAAGAACGGAACACCTGTTGTCGTTGGCGTTAAACCGGGCGAGGTTGATATCTATGCTCGCTCTCAGGATGGTTCTGGTATTTTAGGCAAATACAGAGTTTATATTTATGACGGAATACCTGTCGAGATTACTTCTATAACAGCTCCGGCAGCTGTTGTTGCAGGATGCGCTGCTAATATACCAATAACTATCGAAGGCAACTACCTTGATGAAGCTGCTATCACAGTTTCGTTGTTTGGAAAATCAGCGGAAATCGTTGACAACAAAGCGTTAATTAAGCTTGATCCGTCTGATATTCCTGCCGTAACAGAGACGACCACATACTATATAACCGCTTCGATCGGCGATACAGTAATTAAAAACCAACCGATTAAAGTTCAGCCAAACACAAATGATTTGTGGGCGCTTAAATTTGTTGCAAACGGCAATGATAAGCTTGATATCGTATTCGGAGCAAATATAGAGCCAAAAACGTCATCCTTCATTGTCAAGGTAAATGGACAAAAGGTTTCCTATGAAAAAGGTGCGGACAACGTTTTAACCATTGACATTCCGGCTTCTGAAGCTGAAATCACAGTTTCCGGCGTTAAATTTAAAGAGTTGTTCCCAAGCTATAGCTTTACACTATCAGGAACATATAAATAAATGCATATATAACAAAGAAGCCTTCGCGCATTGCGGAGGCTTCTTTGTCGCTCTAAAATCCAAGAGAATTATTCAATTCGTCCAAATCCGTAATATACTGCTCATTAATAATCGCTCCGCTAAAACCTGCTTTTTGAACAGCATTTATGATAGCTTGATCAGAGAGCTTATCTCCTGCATATGCAAACGCCCTATTCTCGGGCAAAGATACATCCGCCGCAACAACACCTGATAAATCATTAAGGCTTTTACTGACTTGTCTTGCGGCATCCTTATCTAAAACACCATTAACGTTTATAGTAACCTTTTTCAATGTATTGACACCTCACTTTAAGATTTAAGGCGCGCATTTTACTATTTATCCAAATCAGCTATAAAATCCTGCAAGATTTGAGCATGCTTACCTTCTGTTTCAGCAAATTCTCTGAAACAGTTTTGCAGTTTTTCGTCATCTATCTGTCTGGAATAGTTCATATAATCCCGAACCCTCTCCTGGGTATCCAGCAACGCCTTTTTCAAATAATCTTCTTTATCCATTTGCATTATTAACTCAACCCTTCTTATGTTTTTAATGTTTTTAATTTCCCCTAAATCATTATTCATATTCATGAAATAAAAAAATCCCGCCGCATGGGGGAGAATTTTTGCGGCAGGATTTTAGATTTTGGATTTTATACTAATCAAAACGATGAGTAAGCGAAAAGTTAAAAAATCTATTTGATAAAGCTAATAGTAAATGAATAACTAGGGAATAGGGACGGGAATTTAACCCCGGTTATTTTGATCAAATCTCCTGAAGAAAGATTTTCCGCAGCGAAATCACAGGTGAGCGTTGTTGACGTTGCATTAATTATTTTGTAATCAACACCCGCTATATTTACAACGCTATATGGTTTAAGTTGTATCGGGGATGCAAATTCGATCACCAAATTCCCTGTATCCGGGTCAGCGCTTATGCTTGGCGTCCATATATCGGTTGGCTTTTCCGTTATGGAAATATCCCCGAGCTTGATTGATCCTTCTCCTGTTTTTGCATAAACACCATATGTTCCGGCAACATTTGGAGCATTCTTTATTTTTAATATGCCCTCGCAATCAGAGATCACACCTGCTCCAATTTCTTCTCCGTTAAAATCCAAATAAAGCTCAGAGCCTTCAAACGCAATCGCATCAGCAACAAGCTTAACGGAAACATTTGCATCATACCCTCCGGTAATGGTTGCAGGAGATATGCTCTTGACCAACGGCATCGTAATAGTATATGTTTCGTTTAATACTGTCTCAAACGAAATCTTATCCTGAGATATTATCATAGGCGTTACTACGTTGCCTTGTGAATCTACAATAGTTGCAGTTGCAATATCTTTATATTCGCCTATAAATGTTCCGCCGTTTCTAGCTTTTACTTTAAAGAAATTGGCGTGTCCTTCAGACCAATCCATGTCAAGCTCAAAATTGCCCCTGGCAACCAAGCCTTTAACATTACCCGTTTTCCATGCCTGAGGAACGGCAGGAAGGAACTGAACATAACCGAGTTGGCTTTGCACCAACATCTCGTTAACGCCAGCTGTATAGCCGAAATTGCCATCAATCTGATACTCATAGCTGGTATAATTCAGCGCGGAAGAATTGTATCCACCGTGAGAATCCCACAGATTAGCCATAATTCCGGAGTAGTTTCCTCCTATCAAGGCTCTTACCATTTCATAAGTTTTTTCAGCATCTCCGGTTCTAGCCAGAGCATTAATTCTGTGAGCTTTACCCCAGCCAGTAGACACAAGACCTCTCTTCTCAATGCTTACCTTAGCAGCCTCAAGATATTCCGGTGTTTCCTTGCTTATCAATGTTCCCGGATAAAGCCCGACCAGATGAGAAATATGTCTGTGAGGGATTCCTGGGTGACCAGCATTGAAATTAGGAATCGCTTCTTCTGGCAAATCTCCTGCTTGAGCGCGGCCAATAGATGTCTCTTCAAACCATTCTTTTACCTGACCTTGCGTTCCAATTATGACTGGGTTCAACTGAGCCTGTTTTGCAGACCATTCCGCCCTAAGATCTGCATCGACGCCAAGGATTTCTGAAACCTCTATAGCTTCTTTGAATGCCTCCCAGGCAACTGACTGATCGTATGTGCTACCGTTAACAGTTGGCCCTTGTTCAGGAGAATGGGATGGACCAACAACCAATCTCTGCTGATAATCGCTCCACCATAATATATTATTATAGAATGTAGCCTGTTCTTTTAGCATTGGATAAATTTTATCCCTAAGATATTCTTTATCACCAGTAAATTTATAATAGTCATAAACGTTTTGCAAACTCCACGATACACCGCCAACGTTCCATCCGAACTCCTGCGCTTGATACGGGCCAGACAAACCGAATATGTTTGTCGCTGTGTGAATCAAGAATCCGTTTGCTTCACCAGGCCCGCTAGGAGATCCCATAGATGCGCCTGCCGCAACACGGCCGGGTTCTCTAAGCGATTCCATAAAATCGTTCAAAGGCTCAGCACATTCCGCAAGGTTTGAAGCAAGCATCGGCCAATAATTCATCTGGAAGTTTTCGTTGAAATGGTAATCACCATTCCATACGGCTCCTCCAATCTGCCATACGCCAACAAGGTTTGGAGGCAGACATCCTTGTCTTGATGATGCTATAGCCAAGTAGCGTCCATATTGATAAACCAATGCCTCAAGAGCGGTATTGTAATCACCTTTTTGATAATTAGCTACTAACTCATTTGTAGGAATGTTCGGGATTTCGCCAAGATCAAGCTTAACCCTTGCAAACAATGGATTATAATCATTAATATGGGTTTTCTTCAACTCATTATATCCCTTTGCAGACGCAACTGCTATACGGTTTGTAATAGCATCGTGAGGATCTTCTCCACGGTAATTCGGATATTCATTCTTATAGTTCGTTCCGCAAGCAAGTATTATAACAACCTCATCTGCACCAGTAACGGAGATTGTTCCGTTAGCATTCGCAACTAATGATCCACCCTTGTTAATCACTTTAACTTGAGCTTCGCATTTTAGAGTATTATCCGTAATAGTTGCTTTATACGTGATAGTATCGCCAGCAGCAACGGTTGAAGCGCCTGTTTTGCCCGGTGTATAAGGAGCTATAGAAGCGTCAAACGTCAACTTACCGACTTCTGAAGCAGTCAAGCGCATGGCAAGCACGTTATCAGGATAGCTGTTAAAGTATTCACGCTTGTAATTTACGCCATCAAAATCATAACTTACACTGGCAACAGCATTAGCTATATCAAGATCTCTCACATAATTCGTGACTGCATTAGCAGTAATCCCGCTTTTAGCAAAATCAAGATATACATCGCCAAAGTCTTGATATGTTCCCATACCAATATACGGTGAAGTGCGCTCTCCGCCATACATCAACTGGTTAATTAAATAGTAATTTGATTCTGCTCCGTATGCTAATCCCCAAATATTGTTTGATTTATCATCCAACTTTGATCTAAATTCATTTAAAAACTCAGTGGTAGCCTGTGTTTTACGGTTACCTGAATTATATATTTCTGGGGTACGAGTCGGAGATGGGCCACCTGTCCATAAGCTTTTTTCGTTAATGTGAACCTGTTCTCGAACTATGCTACCGAAAATCATACCGCCCATATAGCCATTACCGATAGGCAGAACGTTACTCTGCCAGTTTTTGCCGCTTACTGCTGGCGCCGGATATGTATACCACAGACGAACTGGATCTGCAGCAACTTCATCCTCTTTATTAGTTATTGTATAAGTTCTGCCCAAAACGGTCTCGAACGAAATCTTATCCTGAGATATTATTGTAGGAGTAACCACATTGCCTTCTGAATCTACAATAATTTTGCTGGCAATATCCTTATATTCGCCAATAAATGTTCCGCCATTGCGGGCAGTAACCTTAAATTCATCAGCTTTTCCGCCTGACCATTTCATATCCACAACAAAGTTTCCACGAGCTACAAGACCCTTCACGCTACCATTTGCCCATTCGGCAGGTATCGCCGGTAAAAATTGAGTATAACCAAGCTGGCTTTGCAGCAGCATTTCAGTTACGCCGGCTGTAAAGCCAAAGTTACCGTCTATCTGGAAGATAGGATAATCCAAATAATTTGCTCCACCACCGTGAGAGTCAAACAGGTTTTCAAGAATACCTGCGTTTCCTCCGGCAAGCATACTTCTAACCAGAGCATAAGTTTCCTCTGCCTGTAGTGTTCTTGCCCACAAGCTAATCTTATGAGCTTTTGCCCAAGCTGTTCCCAGAGGGCCGCGCTCGTTTAACGATATCTTTGCAGCATCCATATATGTGGGGTTATCCTTGCTTATTAATGTTCCTGGATATAAGCCCAAAAGATGAGAGGCGTGTCTGTGAGGAACAGCTCCCGCACCCAAGCTGTCACGCCAGTTAGGAATATCTATTTCAGGAAGATCTCCAGCCTGAGCACGTCCAATTGTAGTCTCCTCAAACCATTCCTTGACCTGGCCATCGTCACCGACTATTATAGGATTAAGCTTGCTTTGGAAATCTCTCCAAACCTCGACCCTATCTGCATCTACACCTAAAATTTCCGCTGCCTGGCAAGTTTCCTCAAACAATTGCCAAACGAGAGATTGGTCATAAGTCGTTCCGATAGCTGTCGGGCCGTTTTCCGGCGATACAGATGGTGCAACTGTATATCTTTGCTGATATGGGCTCCACCATAGGAATTTAGTCCAAAAATCAGCAACTTCCTTCATTGCCGGATAAATGTTTGTACGCAGGTATTCGACGTCGCCTGTATAACGATAGTAGTCATAAACATTTTGCAGTATCCAAGCAGAGCCTGAAGGGTTCCATCCCGCTGGCTGGTTGCCTTGGTTGTTACCGCTATAACCAAATGAGTTGGTAAAGCAGTGAATTAACCATCCAATCGGCTGATCAATTATTGAATCCAACTCACTTAAATCTTCTATATTAGATATGTTTTTAAGCTGATCTTCCACAACCGCAGTAGCGGTCGCAGCATTAATACGGCCGGGCTTTCGCAGAGATTCAATGAAATCATTTAGCGGAAGCTGGCATTCTGCCAGATTTGTTGAAAGCGTTGGCCAATAGTTCATTTCTAGATTAATATTAAAGTGATAGTCACCATACCATGTGAACGTTCCGATACCCCAAACACCTTGTAGGTTTGTTGGAAGCGCTCCTTCTCTGGAGCCTGCAATTGTAAAATAACGCCCAAACTGGAATGTCATAACCTCAAGAGCTCTGTCATATATACCTGCTCTGTAGTTTTTAACAAGTTGATCAGTCGGGATTTCCGGACATTTCGCATCTAAATCCAATTCCACCCTTGAGAACAAAGGACAGTAGTCATCAAGATGCGTTTGTTTTAAATCGTCATAACTCTTTTTTGAAGCCTCAGTAAGTCTACCTACTATCACCTCGTTGGGGTCTTCCCCACGATATACTGGGTATTCATTCTTATAGTTTGTCCCACAGGCGAATAGTATTGTAACAGCGTCTGCACCATTTACGGAAAGCGTTCCGTCTGCATTAGCTGCAATTGTTCCACCTTCGTTTAAAACTTTTGCGTTGGCTTGAACATTAAGGCTATTGCTCGTAAATTTAGCCTTCATGCTCATCATATCGCCTTCTGATTCAAATTTTCTGCTAGAAGCAAGAGTAGCCGTTCCACTAACCGCCATAGAGGCATCAAACGTAAGCTTTCCCGGCTCAGAAGCAGTCAGACGCATAACCATAACATTATCCGGATAACTGACGAAATATTCACGGGAATAATGCACTCCGTCATAATCAAAGTCTACTGACGAAACAGCCGTTCTCATATCCAAATCACGAACATAGTTAGTTACGGCAGCATCAGTAATCCCACTTTTGGCAAAATCAAGATAAATATCGCCAAAATCCATATAATACTCGAAACCGTTAATCTCGCCCAGCACACCATTTATTGTTGCGTTACGCTGCGCAGAAGTGGTTTGAGGAAGACCGAATACATTTGTGCTTTTATCATCTAAGGATTTACGCAAATTTTCTAAATATTCGCCAGTTACTACAGGGTAAGCTACTGTTCCGCTTGTTGGGTTTTTCCTTCCGCGATTACCAAAGAAATAGGAATATGTAGTCGGTTGGCCCTGAGAATTAAGCTTAGTACCAGGACCTCCTGCCCATGTTGTCTTCTCATTGAAGTGAACACGTTCTCTTGATATACCGCCAAACACCAAACCGCCCATATAGCCATTACCTATAGGCAAAGTTTCGCGCTGCCAGCTTCTGTTGCTTTCGGTCAAAACAACACTTGCAGGTTTGGTATACCACATACGCAGGATATTGCCATTTGATTCCGGCCGGTTAACTGCGGGAGATGCAGCGGATACTACCGAGGGAGATTCGGCAGATACAGCCGTAGTAAAAGGCAATATTCCAAACAGCATTGTTACGGCAATAAAAGCCGCAAATATTTTTCTCTTCATGCAAGACTCCTCCTTAGTAAAATTTAACTAATCTCCATATAACAAAAATAAGAGGCGATATTTCTGTGGATTTATTAATAACTTTTCTCCTTTCCATCCTAAATCTAGAAAATGCCACTCATTTTGTTAACTTTAGTAATCTAAATACTGATACAATTGTCTATATTGTAACACATTTACAGGTTATGAATCAAGCTTTTAAAACTTTTTTATATATAATATACGTAAACTTTAGCTTTATTAACTCTATTTTTGGTATATAATCACAAAAACCCTCTCAATAAGAGAGGGTCAGAATAGTTACTATAAAGATCTTTTCAAACATCTTCAATTAATAATTAATTGAAATAGCAAAAGAATAACTCGGGAATAACGTTGGGAATTTAACGCCACTTATTTTTATGATAGCACCCGGCTCAATATTATCCATTAAAACATCGCAAGTAACCTTGGTGGATGTGATGCTGGTTATTCTATAATTAACGCCGTCAATATTGACTGTTGCATATGGTTTTAACTCAACAGAAGCAGCGAATGTTATAACCAACTCACCCGTTTCAGGATCAGCGCTTAAATCTGGTGACCATAAATTGTCTGCCTTCTTGTTTATAGAAATTGTCCCAAGCTTTACAGAAGCGTTGCCGACTTTAGCATAAACGTTAAATTCACCATCAACATTAGGAACCTCAGCTATTTTCAAAACGCCAGAGCCATCAGCAATTGTGCCAGAGCCAACAGCAGTTCCGTCACAATCCAAATATAGTTCCGCTCCGTCAAGTGCTTTGCTCGAAACTTTTATTGCAACGTTTGCAGCATAAGTTCCAGTTACTGCTACAGGGCTAAAGCTCGATACTTCATAAGGAAGAATTGTATAAGTTTCGCCCAAAACAGTTTCAAAGGATATCTTGTCAGCAGAAACAACAGTTACGTCAACATTGTTTCCTTTTGAATCCACAACCAAAGCTTTGGCAAGGTTTTTATACTCACCAATAAACGTTCCGCCGTTACGGGATGTTACATCAAATCTATCAGCCACTCCGTCAGACCATTTCATATCGATAACAAAATTACCACGGGCAACAAGACCACTAACGTTTCCATTAGCCCATGCCTCCGGAATTGCCGGTAAGAATTGAGTATAACCCAGTTGGCTTTGCAAAAGCATTTCATTTACGCCAGCAGTCGTTCCGAAATTACCATCAATCTGGAAAATCGGAGTAGCGGTATAGTTAATTGTTCCACCACCGTTATTACCGTGTGAAGTAAGCAAGTTTTCTCTAAAGCCAGCTCCAGCGCCACCTACCATACCTCTAAGCATGTAGTAGCATTCCTCGCCTCTGCCCATTCTTGCCCATGAATTCAATTTATGTGACTTGGACCAGCTAGTCGCGCCCAAGCCGCGCTCTTTAAGCGAAACCATAGCAGCGTCAACTATATCCTTGTCACTGTCTTTACTAATCAATGTTCCCGGATAAAGCCCAACCAAATGCGAAAGATGGCGGTGCGGAACTATAGAGTTAGTCGGCGAGATACCTGCTCTCCAGTTTGGAATATCAACTTCCGCAAGTTCACCTGCTTTTGCTCTACCTATCTTCGTTTCCTCAAACCATTCCTTGATCTGGCCATCGTCACCGATCAAAAGAGGATTGAGCTTTGATTGTTTTTCGCGCCATTCGCCAATCATGTCAGCGTCAACGCCAAGAATCTCAGCGGCCTGTATAGTATTCTCAAAATGCTGCCATACAAAAGATTGATCGTATGTAGCACCGTTGACTGTTGGGCCCTGTTCTGCCGAAATCGACGGAGCTACAACAAGTCTGTCCTGATATGGGCTATACCAAAGGTATTCTGACCAGAACACAGCCAATTCCCTCATCATAGGATACACGCGATCTCTCAGGTATTCCACATCGCCTGTAAAGAGGTAGTAATCATATACGTTTTCCAATGCCCAGATAGAGCCTGATGGATTCCAGCTCCATTCCTGAGCCGCACCGTGCCCTGTAAATCCGAATGGATTATTTTTTGTGCTAATAATAAAGCCTTTTTCATCGCCCTCAGTACTTTTTATACCATGGCTATACTCTGCAGTAACTCGCCCAGGCAC
>CAYVCG010000032.1:0-1589 GCA_964449985.1 uncultured Defluviitaleaceae bacterium | reverse complement strand
TGTTTCCTAGCCCGATACGGGTCGAATCCCAACGTATGCGGATCTTGTTGGATGAAATAGGCTTGAACGTTAATAAATCATTCTGGAATTCATTTTCGATATCCGTTTTTGTAGTTTCAATAGCTATTGGCTCCCAAACATCTGTAGATGTGTCGGAGGAGGTGTTATACTCAAGTATATATTCAGGGGTGACGCAAGCTAATTGGATCATATCAAACGTTTTTACGCTACCAAGATTTATTGTCGCATAAGGGTTTGAAACGTTATTTGATATCCATATAGTGCTTGTGTTGCCGTCAATTATCCTAGCGTTTGTATAAGTTGTATTCAACTGACCAGATACGGTAGCCGATGCAGCTGTCCCTGTTCTTACCACGTTCACATATGGCTGTTCAGGAATGAGGCTTCTTTGGTAGCCTTGAACCAACTCATCCGTTGGTATATCAGGCACAAATCCTTCACTCAAATCCAGATTAACCCTTCCAAATAACGCCTTATGATCATTTACATGGTTTTGCTTGAGCTGATCATATGAAAGACCAGCGGCAGCGTTCAGGCGACCTGTGATAGCATCGTGAGGATGCTCTCCGCGATATGTTGGGTATTCATTTTTATAATTGGTTCCGCAACCAAAAATAAGTGTTACCGAATCAGCAGCAGTTACTGAAATCGTGCCATCAGCATTTGGCGTTAAAGCGCCGCCGTCATTAAGCACTTTAACTTGTGCTTCATACTGCATTCCGTTAGGTGTCAAATTGCCTGTATATGTAATCGTGTCACCTGATGATGCGATAACCCTGTTTGCTGTACTTGGTGTATACGGTGCAATCGAAACATCGAACGTCATCTTTCCAAGTTCTGAAGCAGTCATGCGTATTACAGATACGTTATCGGGATAGCTGGAAAAATACTCACGGTTATAGCTTACCCCGTTATAGTCATATTGAACGGAAGCGACAGCTGTAGTCATGTCCAGATCGCGGACATAATTAGTAACTGCGCCGTCCGTCAGTCCGCTTTTGGCAAAGTCAACATAAACATCGCAAAAATCTGAAAACGAGCCAAAACCGGTTGTATTGCCCCACATATTAGCTAGACCGTTAGCGGCTGTTGGGTTTGAATATCCAAACACATATTGGCTTTTATTATCCAACTGCTTACGGAAATTCTCTAAGTTTTCAGAAGTTACTACCGTTGAACGGTTGCCAAAGGTATAGCCCGATGTGCCGGGGCCTCCTAACCAGAGCGTCTTATCGTTAAAATGGATACGGTCCCTTGTGATTCCGCCAAAAACCAATCCTCCCATATGGCCGTTTCCGATAGGAAGCGCCACAGATTCCCACCAATAGGCTGAACTGCTGGATATTGGAGCAGGATTTTTATACCACATTCTAAGCAAATTGTCATTAACCGTTTCTGATTTAGAAACAGATGGAGATGTATTATTCGCATAAGATGATACAGTAAAACTCATCGAGCCAACCAGCATAGTTAGCGCGATAAATGCTGATAACAGCTTCTTTTTCATAATAAAAGCTCCTTCCTTAACATAATCAAACCGCTTGTCTTTTCTCCAAACCATATCAAAA
>CAYVCG010000031.1:0-25334 GCA_964449985.1 uncultured Defluviitaleaceae bacterium | reverse complement strand
CCCTCCATATTGTCTTATTTATTTTAATTATAAAGTAAGAGGATTAAAAATTCATCAGGCAATGTATGGATATTTGTTTCTTTTTTTTGGATTGTGTAGTAAAATTAATAAAAACCGCAAAGGAACGTATTTTAAATGGCTAATATCATTAAGAAGTCTAAACTAAATATTGGTATAGAAGACAATCAATGTCTATTCTTTAGCTTAATATGTGTTATAACTGTATTTGGGGTATTAACAAGGCTTTGGTGGATAAATAATATACCAACGGAACAACGTTATGATTTTGCCACATATCAGGCTATCGCCCAAAACATACTAAACGGGCATGGACATACTTTGGAGGGCTATCCAGTCGCATGGCAAGGGAGCGGTTATTCCTATATACTTGCATTATTCTACAGAATAGTTGGTGATTCATCCGAAGCCTGTGGGAAATTATTTAATGTCTTATTGTCTTCTTCTACCCTTGTTTTATCGTATTTCATTTACGGAAAGTTTTTTAAAAAAAAGGCATGTATTATAGCTGCATATGTTATAACCGCTTTCTTGCCCAGCCTTATCGCATATAATAATGTTTTGGGCACAGAAACGCTGTTTCTTTTCCTGATGGCGTGTTTAATCTTTATACAGCTCGTTCATTTTAAAAATATATGGATTAAGCTTGGTATTCTCGGCGTAATTTGCGGTTTAGCGGCTCTTACAAAGCCATTTATGCTTGCTTATCCCGTAATAATTGCCGTTGCAACATGGGTCGAGGGCAAAAATTTTAAGCAAAGCCTTATTTGCCTTGGTGTAATATTTGTCGGATGTATCATTGTCGTCTCTCCTTGGGCATATCGAAATTATCGCCTATTCGGTAGACTTATACCCGTTTCCTACAACTCGGGCTATGTTTTATATATCAATAATAACGATACAAACATTTCTGGAAGCTGGATGGACTTAAAAACAGTGGAAACAAATGATAAGATTAAAGAGCAAATCGAAACAGCTCTTAAAGACAGAAGCGTTAAGGCGGCGCATGAATTGGATCCATTATTAAACGGCGAAGCGAAGAAGTGGATAATTAACAACCCTTTGGAATTTGTGAAGCTAGGTTTTTTGCGCATAACAACAACCTTCTTTGCAGGAGCCAATGACATTGACCAATGGGCAATGAATGGCGTAACAAAACAATCCGACGTTAGCAATAATCGCTTTGCAAGGAATATGAATACGCTGAGATCATTTTTTGATATGACTGTGTATTTGTTAAGCGCATCAGCTTTTATATTCTTTTTTGCGAAACTGATACGCTATGCAAAAGCATGTTTTACAAAAGAAAACACTATCCCCCTTTCCGACAATATTATTTTTATTAATCTTGCGTTTTTTATGGCAATACCGTTTGTGTTTGAGGGGCAGGCGCGTTATGTTTTCCCTGCATTGTTATTTATGATAAGCGCACTTGTTAAGATAATTAGCTCAATGATAAAGGAACAATCAGATGTTGACATTTATTGGAAAAGTTAAGAACACAATAGAAAAGTATAATATGATTAATAAAAATGACCATATAATCCTCGGTCTTTCCGGAGGCGGGGATTCTATGGCGCTTTTCCATGCTCTAAATGAACTAAAACCCCTATACTCTATAAAAATAACAGCTGTTCATATAAACCATTGTATACGCGGCAAAGAAGCCGATTCAGATGAAGAATTTGTTAAAAGTATTTGCGCAAGGCATGACGTCGATTTAAAAACATATCGTTTTGATATAACAGGCTATGCCAAAAAAAACGGTATATCCATTGAAGAAGCAGGGAGAATAAAAAGATATGAAGCGTTTTTTGAGACAATGAAAATATGCAACGCCAATAAAATCGCTGTTGCTCACAATCAAAATGATCAGGCAGAAACCCTCCTTATGCGCATAATCAGAGGCACAGGGCAAAAGGGTTTGACAGGTATTCCACCTGTCAGAGAAAATATTATTCGCCCTCTGATAGAAATATCACGGAACGATATAGAAAACTATCTTAACGAAAACAGTATTCAATATAGAACCGACAGCACGAACAATGAACAGCTGTATACGAGAAATAAAATAAGATTATCTCTTATACCTTATTTACAGACTGAATTTAATTTTGAGGTTATAGTCTGTCTTACACGGCTTGCAGATATTTGCCGTGAAGAAAATGGCTTTTTGGATAAGCTTTCACTCGATGCGTACAATGATGTTGCGGATGGAGAGCAGAATAGTATTGATATAGAAAAGCTAAACTCGTATGACGATGTTATAAAGAGACGTATATTAAGGATATTTTGCGAAAACTACAGTGGCCTTAGGGATATAACATATGATCATATAAACGATATTCTAAAACTATGCCAAAACCTCACAGGCAAAAAAATAAACCTTCCAAACGGCTTGACAATACAGAAAAGTTATGGCAAGCTTATCTTTTGTAAAAATAATGATGCTGTGGATTATTTTTACAGCTTGGATTTCGGAAGCAACGATGAATACTCTATAACTTTTATTAAAGAGATTTCAAAATATATAACTATCGCTCAAAATAAGCTTGAATCGTTTAACTCGCTTAAAAATGTTTGGACTGCTAAGCTGGACAAGGATAAAATCTCAACCGGGTTTTGCATTCGCAACCGCAGGGATGGCGATAGAATATTCATTAATCATATTGGAACGCAAAAACTAAAGAAATTTTTTATTGATAACAAATTATCGCGCGAAAAAAGGGACATGCATCCTTTGGTCTGTGACGATTCTGGCGTTATTTGGATAGCAGGTCTTCGTGTATCTGGGCTTCATGAGGCTTGTGAGCAGACTAAGAATTTTATAACCATTCAATTTTGGGAGGAATAACCATGAAAGAAACTGTTAAATTATTAATATCAGAATCGGATATTAATAAAAGAATCAATGAAATAGCAGGGCTCATAAGTAATGAGTATAAAGGCGGCAGCATAACTCTTATTTGCGTTCTTAAAGGCGGCGTTGTGTTTATGACGGATATTGCTAAAAGAATTAAAGACGTTAGCGTAGAGTTTGATTTTATAGATATATCAAGCTATGGTAATGGAACAACAAGCGGAATGATCAGAATCAACAAAGACCTTGAAAACACTATCGAGGGCAAAGACGTTATATTAATTGAAGATATTATTGATACCGGAAGAACACTGAGCCTGCTTGTGAACCACCTAAAATCTCAATCACCAAAGAGTCTCAAGGTTTGCACGCTGTTGGATAAACCGGACAGAAGGCTTGTTTTTGATGTTATTCCAGAATATGTGGGTTTTGTTATACCAGACGAATTTGTCGTTGGTTTCGGGCTGGATTATGCTCAGAAATATAGAAACCTTCCATTCATCGGAGTGATGCATTTTTCAGAGGAATAAGTTGTGTTATGTTGGTTACGTTATGCGAATAATTAAGGAGGTTATATAAATGCAAAGATTTTTTACATCAGAATCGGTAACGGAAGGACATCCCGACAAAATGTGTGACCAGATTTCCGATGCCATTTTGGATGCTATACTGGAAAAGGACCCTGTTGCGAGGGTGGCATGTGAAACGCTTGCAACAACAGGCATAGTTTTTGTTGCAGGAGAAGTTACGACTAGTTGTTATATTGATATAGAATCAGTTGTTCGTAAAACCGTCTGTGAAATCGGTTATGATCGGGCTAAGTATGGTTTTGATTGCGAATCATGTGCTGTAGTAACGTCATTAAAAGGGCAATCGCCTGATATCGCCCAAGGCGTTGATGTTGCTTTGGAAGCAAGAAAAGATGATAAAAACGAAAACCGAATGACGGGCGCGGGAGATCAGGGAATGATGTTCGGCTTTGCTTGCAACGAAACCGATGTTTTGATGCCTATGCCGATATATTATGCTCACAAGCTGACAAAAAAGCTCTCGGAGGTTCGTAAAAGCAAAGAAATCAGTTATCTTCGCCCGGATGGGAAATCACAAGTAACTATAGAATATGAAAACGACAAACCTAAAAGAGTTGAATGCATCGTCATTTCCACTCAGCACAACCCAGATACCACCCACGAACAAATCGAAAAGGACATCATTGAAAAGGTAATAAAGGCAGTTATTCCATCTGAACTGATTGATGAAAGCACTAAATATTATATAAACCCAACGGGGCGTTTTGTTGTTGGCGGTCCTAAAGGAGATTGCGGGCTTACTGGAAGAAAAATAATAGTTGATACGTATGGCGGTTATGCAAGCCATGGCGGAGGAAGCTTTTCTGGGAAAGACCCAACAAAGGTTGACCGTTCCGCAGCATATATGGCCAGATATGTCGCAAAAAATATCGTTGCAGCAGGTATTGCGGATAAATGCGAGATTGAGCTTGCTTATGCTATAGGTGTTTCCACTCCTGTTTCTATCCTTATAAACACATATGGCACAGGAAAAATCTCAGATGATGCGATAACTGAACTGGTCAAAAAACGCTTTGATTTAACCCCTGATGGCATAATAAACCATTTTGGATTAAGACGCCCGATATACAAAAAGACAGCCGCATACGGTCATTTTGGGCGCGAAGATATCGATGTTCCATGGGAAAAAACTGATATTGCAGAAATTTTACGCAAAGATGCTAATTTATAAAACATATAAAAAAGCGCCCTAATTTTTCAAGGGCGCTTTTAGATTATCTTGAAGCTGCATTTGTTGTTGCTGGTTGTTGGCGAGCTAATTTCATAGCGTCTTTCCACATGTCTCTGAATTCCCTAATCAAATTTCGCACTTCAGTTAAGATTTCAACGTCTTTTTTCATATTAGCATCAATAAGACGCTCATGCATATATGTATACATCGATTCAAAATATTTTGAAACCTCAATATCCCTGTTAAGCGTGATCTGGAATTCCCTTATTATATCCTGAACTCTGATAATAAGATCAGAAGCTTTCATCAAATCATTTGTTTCTAAAGCCGTTATGGCTTGATTGCAAAATTTTAATGCTCCATCATAAAGCATAAGAGTCAATTCTTCTTTTGGTACAGTATATACCACATTGCTCTTATACTTTTGATATGGATTTTGTGCTGCCATTTTCATTCCCCCTTGTCAGCATAATCACGTATGTCATAATAAAAAATCAACTTTGTTTATCAACTATAAGCCCTGCTAATTCTAACATACTGGCATAAGAATCAAGAAGTTTTTTAGGAGGTATTTCCCTTATAACTTCTTTTGTGCCTAAATCAATAACCTTTACCATAATTTGGTGCGTCTTTTCATGAATACTATATTCAAGCTTTCTTTGAGACGGAATAAAAATCTTATTGGCTGAATCTATTGCCTTTTTTATATTAGTTTCCGAAATATCCAAATCTTTTTTGGCTGACTTTTTATCATCAAAAATTTTTTTAGCATTTATATTATTTATTTTTGAATCAATAACAGCCTTATCAACGGAAAGGTTATTAGGTTTGTTAGATGAAATAATATTCATATTATCAATATCCATATCGATGTATCCTCCTATATAAAAATATGAACAATATTCAATGCTTTAACTTCGATAGTTATAAAAACCCCCGTCATTATAATCAAGCTCTGGCTGATAAGCAGTATTAATGCTCTTTCCCATATTGATTTCCTTTATTGAATTCTTTAGCTTGTTAAATATAGCGGAAGCCTTAACATTATTTAGCTTGTCAAGCCGCATTATATCATTTATAAGTTCGTCAGTCTTGCTAACAGTTTCATTAACCTCTTTAGAAAAAGTATCATCAGAATTAGCAAAACTGGAATATCTTGAGGACAGAATTTTATCATTTAAGGAAGTGATTTCATTAAGCATTTTTTCGCGCTTTTCCATAAGGAATACGAAGTCATCCGCCTCACTTTGAAATTTGTCGTTATCCCCAGTCAAATCGACAAGCTTAGTGACCCGTAAAAGTTCACTAAGCATGTCATGTTTTTTTTGAAGCAATTCAATAAATTCTTGTTTTATTTCGTTATATTCCATAGCAACCAACTCTTATTAAGATTATTGTATTATTGTTGCATACCGCTACCAATCAAAGATTGTAAAGAAGCCATTTGGTTGTTGGCATTAGTCATTGCAGCTTCAAGCTTGGAAAACATCATGTAATAATCATTTTCCTTCCTTCGCAGATATTTAAGCATGTCAGATATCTTTTCATCCTGCTTTGTTATAAGTTTGCCTAAATCATTTTGAATTTTGCTGCCTTCAATACCAGCTTTATTAAATATGGAACCGTTAGTATTAACGGCATCCTTAATTATATCATCAAGCCTTTCTGTTATACCTTGGGTAGACATTCTGAGGCGTTTATTGGCTTTATCAGAATATGAATACTCAGAGCTTTTCGTGAATAAAGCTGCTAGATCCTCTCCTCGTTCATTAATAGCGGCTTTGAGTTTTTCTGCATCGACCTCAATTTTACCACCATCGTTGTAAGACTTGGTAGTTGTTATTCCAAACTCATAAAGGCTGACTTTTCTTCCATCCTCAAGAGTAACAGGTTCATACAACATAGAGCGCATAGATGTGGCAATACCTTTTAATATAGGATCGTTATAAAGCAAGCCTACTTTTGCCTTTGCCTCATACTGCTCAATCTGCTTATCAGACATCTCACTTTTTTCTTCATCTGTAAGCGGTTCATAATATGAATATTTATCACTTTTTGGCCTTGGCGTATCATAATATTTTTTTAGATCATCAACAAGTTTGTTATATTCTTCAACAAATTTATTAATAAACTCAACAGTCTTTGTTGTATCTTTTTTGAAGTCAAAATTATATTCTTCGCCTACTGAGCCATTTGCAAGACTAATTCTTATACCATCAATAGTAAAATCATTAGACGGCCTTGTTGTTGTTACTCCGTTAAAGACAATTACTGCGTCTTGGGCTGTATTAGTCCTTTGCAAATTCATAGTACTTGCAAAAAATCCAGTTGTGTCGTTAAGATTTATGACGTTTGCTGCGCCTGAAGCATTTGATTCAAGCTTAAATGATCCGTTAAAATTATCATAAGTCATTTTAACGCCTGCAGAACTGTTATTTATTTTTGTAATAAAACTATCTATAGAATCTGTTTTATCAAATTTAAAATCAATGCCATTAATCGAAAACTCGACAGTTCCTGTGGCTCCAAAAATCTTTTCTAAGCTTTCCTTAGTATCAAGTTTTGTCGAATCACCGGATTTCATACCCATATCAGCCAACATGCTAGAGTTTCCAAGCATGACCGTGTCATTGGTAAATCCGAGAGACGAGGCTCCGATTATTGTTGCAGGATTCTTCTCGTCCTTGTTAGCAAAAACTAAATAATTACCTGAAAGGCCTGCACTAACGTTGATATTTTTTTCTTTTAATTGCTCATTTATTTTTTTAACAAAATCTGCATTACTCATTACCGGGGTATCATTTGGAATATCAACACTGATAGTATGGTCAACCCCTGCTACATTAATTGTAAAGCCTTTGGTCGTTCCGCCAGCAAGCGTTAGCGGAGCTGTTGCAGCTTGAGTACTTGTTTGTCTATATCCTCCTGAAATGCTCGCAGTATGGCCAACATTTGCTTTTATAGATAAAGTACTTGTCGCCGGATCTATTGACATAGTTACTTTATTTACATCTGATCCGTTGACATTTTCCTGACCAAAAGCAGATTTTAGCTTATTATTTATTAATTCGACAAACTTAGCATTTTTATCAGACGCAGAATTAATACTATTTACCTCAACCTCTGATAAACTTATTGATTTTGCTGTACCATCCAAAGTTATTGTAAAAGAATCACCAGCTTTGATTTTAGAAGCATCAAACCCGGCTTCTCCGGCTATTTCACCTGTAAATAATGCAGTGCTCTTATAAACATCTTTTGAAGCGAGTTGGTTAACCTTTATGCTATAACTTCCTACTTTAGCGGCATCACTGGCAGAAACGGATATAAAGTCCCCCGCCTTATCAGTGCCAGTGCCCTTAATAGTCGCAATCAAATTTGTATAATTGGATGGAGACTTAAAATTATTAGCTACAGTTGATGTCATTGATAAAAAATTGCTCTGGAAAGTCTTTAACATTTTCGCAGAAGCTTGATAATTCTCTTGCTTCCAAACATTAGAAAGCCTGCTCTTCCTTAAACTGGTAAGCTTCATGCTTTCAGCTTTCATAAGCTGCTTAACCATGTTTTCAGTATCTAAACCAGACAATCCTGTTACTCTCATTGTGTTAGTATACACTGTTAAACCTCTACCTCCTTAAACTTTAAACTGCAAAGTTTTACATCTGAGGAAAGAAAAGTTATTAAAAAAACATAACTTTTCTTTCATAAAAAGTAAAATCCATTTTTTATATATTTAAAATCCGTTTTATTGTTTAATTAACACTTATATATCGTCATAAAATATAATAAAATTAATATATTTTTTAACAATCAAACCAGCATAAGAATACTATTACATAGCATTTGAATATAATTTTCAAAACAGGAAAATTTTAAGAAAAGAGGTTATAATTTTGGCTATCGAAAAAATTACGTTTAGTTATAACACAAACGCTGTATCTAAAAAACAATTTGACGAGCATATCAAACTTTATGAAGGGTATATTAATAAAACAAACGAAATTTTCGATATTTTAACAAATCCACCAGAACTAAAACGCGCAAACGCGACATATTCAAGATATCGAGAGCTGAAAAAAGAAGAGACTTATGCATTAAATGGCGTAATCCTGCATGAAGAATATTTTAAAAATATGACTGCTTCTCCGCAAAAGCCTCTAGAAAACACCGTTAGGTTAATTGAAAAATTTTTTGGAAGCTATGATAATTGGAAAGAAGATTTTAAAGCATGTGCAAAATCTGCAAGAGGTTGGTGTTTGACATCTTTTGATATGCGCTCTAAAAGCCTTAAAACCTTTCTCCAAGATGCGCATGACTATGGATGCATAACATTTGCATATCCGCTTATTGTTCTTGATATGTATGAACACGCTTATTTTCTTGATTATGGGATAAAAAAAGATGAATATATAGATAAATTTTTTGACAGTATAAATTGGGAATTTATAGAAGTAAAGGCAACAAAAATCGCGCGGGGTGTGCAATAATGGTATTTTTAAGGGGGCTTTTTTTATAAAAGCCCCCAATTTGATTAATCTTCTGAAAACTGGCTGTTATAAAGATCCGCATAGAATCCGTTTGCGGCCAGAAGTTCATTATGATTTCCTTGTTCTATTATGCTTCCGTTATTCATAACAAGAATCGAATCAGCATTTTTAATTGTTGACAACCGATGCGCAATAACAAAGCTTGTGCGCCCTTTCATCAATTTATCCATAGCCTTTTGTATCAAAATCTCTGTTCTGGTGTCTACATTGCTCGTTGCTTCGTCAAGAATCAATATAGTCGGTTGAGCAAGAATAGCTCTTGCTATAGTTAATAGCTGTTTCTGGCCTTGAGAAATGTTTGAAGCCTCTTCATTCAAAACAGTGTTATATCCATCAGGAAGAGTTCTTATAAATCTGTCCACATGGACGGACTTTGCAGCGTTTACAACATCCTCATACGTTGCATTGTCATTGCCATATGCTATGTTTTCATAAATGGTTCCATTAAATATCCATGTATCTTGCAGAACCATCCCGAAAAATTTACGCAAATCGCCGCGCCGCATCTTTGCTATGTCAACGCCGTCTATTGAGATATGCCCGCCGTTAAGCTCGTAAAACCGCATAAGAAGGTTAACAAGCGTTGTTTTGCCTGCTCCTGTTGGGCCGACTATAGCAACTGTCTGGCCGCTTTGAGCCTCAAAATTCATATTCTGTATTAATAATGTTTCCGGATTATATCCAAATGAAACGTTTTTGAATGTTACTCTTCCGCTGACGTTTTCAACAGACTGCGGCTCTGAAATTTCTGGCACTTCTTCCTGCTCATCAAGAACTTCAAAAACTCTCTCAGCTGAGGCAATTGTGGATTGGATAATGTTTGCGATATTTGCCGTTTGAATAATCGGCTGGGAAAAGCTGCGGATATACATAATGAATGACTGGACATCGCCTATTTCCAATCTTTTTTGCGCTACGAAAAGACCACCAACAACGCATATAACAACATACCCAATATTACTTACAAAGTTAAGCGCCGGGAAAATAATTCCGGACATAAACTGCGCCTTCCAGCCGACTTTATATAGACGGTCGTTGAGTTTTTCAAATTCCTCAATTGATTGTTTCTCATGATTAAAAACTTTGACGATTTTATGCCCTGTATACATCTCTTCAACATGGCCATTTAAATTACCCAAATATTTTTGCTGCCCTGAAAAGAATTTTTGGGACTTTTTCGCGATAAACATTGTTATAAAAGCATAAAGCGGCAGTGTTGCTAGAGCTATAAGCGTCATAATAGGGCTTATAGAGAGCATCATTATAATAATACCAATAATTGTAACAATGGATGTTAATATCTGCGTCAAGCTTTGTTGCAGAGTCGTTGCAATAGTGTCCATATCGTTTGTAACACGGCTTAGTATTTCGCCATGTGTCCTTGCATCAAAATATGAAAGTGGCAGTTTATCCAACTTTTTTTTAATATCAGTACGCATAGAATAAACCGTTTTTTGTGACACATCGGACATAATATATGACGTTAGGAAAAACAGAAGGCTGCTTAAAACATACAACCCTACCATAATTAATAGAATTTGACCAACATAGCCCAAATCAATACTAGGCATAGGTTCGCTTTTAAGACTTGCAATAGCCTCATCTGGTAAATTCTGCGCGATCGCTTCGTTTATTTTTTGCGTATATGCCATTTGTGCAAAAACGCCTTCACTTATTTTGTTCGTTGCCATACCTGAGATTTTTGGGCCAACAATGGAAAAAACAGTGCTTCCCACAGCAAGGATTATTACAATTAAAAACTTATATTTCTGTGGGCTTAAATACTTTAGCAATCGTTTAAGCGTGCCTTTAAAATTCTTTGCTTTTTGTGCAGGGCCTCTGGCTAATGGTCCGCCTTGCCCGCCTCCTCTGCCGAATCCAGGAGATGTTTTGCTATCATGCTTTCTTTCGCTCATGCAATCTCCCCCTCTGACAATTGTGAAGATACAAATTCTTTATATATTTCGCAAGATTCCATAAGCTCTTTATGAGTGCCTATGCCTGATATACTGCCGTTATCAAGGACAATAATTCTGTCTGCATCCATAACTGTGCTTATTCTTTGAGCAACGATTAATACTGTGGATTGTTGCGTCTCTTGTCTTAGAGCCGCACGAAGCTTTGCATCTGTTTTAAAATCCAAAGCGGAAAAACTATCGTCAAAAATATAAATCTCTGGCTTCCGAACAATTGCCCTGGCAATAGATAAACGTTGCTTTTGCCCACCGGAAATATTCGTTCCACCTTGAGATATCGAAGAATTAAAGCCATCCGGCATTTGGGAAACAAAGTCATAAGCCTGCGCAACCTTGGCAGCATGAAAAACCTCATCATCAGTTGCATCATTTTTACCAAAACGTATATTTTCAAAAACAGTGCCTGAAAAAAGCACAGCACCTTGGGCTACAAAGCCTATTTTGCTCCTTAATTCTTGCTGGCTCATCTCCTGAATATCAACGCCGTTTACTTTTATGCTTCCATCTGTTATATCATAAAACCTAGGTATTAAGTTTATAAGCGTACTTTTTCCGGAACCCGTTCCGCCGATAATTGCAGTAACTTCTCCTGGTTTAGCGCTAAACGTTATATTTTCAATAACCGGTTTTTCTGCACCTGGATAAGAAAATGTTACATTATCAAACTCAACATAACCTTTTTGATTGGATGCTGATTTCGGGTTTTTGGGATCGTTTATATCCGATTCCATAACTAGGATTTCGTTAATGCGGTTAGCAGAAACCTGTGCCCTTGGAACCATAACATACATCATAGCAACCATAATCACAGACATCATTATTTGCATAGCATACTGCAAAAATGCCATCATATCGCCAATTTGCATATCACCGTTTCCTATACGCACACCGCCAAACCAAATGATCGCAACAGACGTTAAATTCATAATAATCATCATAAGCGGCTGCATAAATGCCATAATACGATTCGCTTTTATAGAAACTCCCGTGAGTTCTTTATTAGTATAATCGAATTTTTGTTTATCAAAATTTGTTTTATTAAAAGCTCTAATAACCCTTATACCAATCAAGCTTTCTCTCATAACAAGATTTAGCCTATCAATCTTTGATTGCATAAGCTTAAATAGAGGCACGATAAACTTTGCCACCCCAAGCATTGAAAGCAACAACGCCGGTATTGAAACAGCCAAAACAACAGACAATTCTTTGTCTCTTGTAAATGCCATAACGATCCCGCCGATACACATAATCGGTGAAAATAATAGAAACCGGAATCCCATAGCAATAACCGTTTGAACCTGGGTCACATCATTTGTTGTTCTTGTTATTAAGGATGCTGTTCCAATTTTATTAAACTCTGAAAGAGAATAACCCTCGACAGTTTTGAAAATCTTGTTCCTTATATCCCTACCAAACCCAGCGGCGATTCTGGATGACAAAAGGTTTGCAGAAATCGCACATACCGAACTTAAAATAGCAACAACAAGCATAATGCTCCCGACGGAATATATAACACTAAAATCACCCTCAACCATACCTTTGTTAACAATTTGGGACATAATCGTTGGAAGGTATAATTCTGCTGTTGCTTGGGCAAACAAAAGCAAAATCGCACAAGTTACGATAAGCTTATATGGTTTTAGAAACCTAAACAACTTAAACATACTCAAATCTCCTCTCTTACGGTCATCTCTAGCTTACAAACCAACCGCAGCTTCTCACATCTTTGACTATATTTGCAATCCATACATTATATACCAGCAATTTTTTATTTGCAATGTTCTGAGGGCAAAAATATGTTGCAGTAAGTTTCAGTCTGGTCAACAAGACTGTTTAACAGAGGAAGAGCTTGGACCAGCAAGAGCAGCGGAATGCGCTTGCATCGAAGGACACCATTATTCAGAAGGTGAGGTTATTGACCCACCAAACAATTCCGCCTCTGTAAGTATCGACAGGCTAAAGGTTAAAAAAGTAATTATCGTAGACAAAGAACCTAGCCCATTTAAAAATGGCTACTGGGATATTGACTTGAAATACGTTTTTGAATACAGGCTTATGTTTAGAGAGGCCGACGGTTCTCCTATCGGCTCGATCAAAGCCAACAGCATCTTTAATAAACGCGTAACTTTATTTGGATCTGTAGGATCAGATATCGTTTTGTCAACAGATTTATTTACTCACCATTCAGGAGAAACTGTTACGCTTGACTCAGATCCATTCATTTTGGTTGAAGCTAAGGCTATTGCATTAAACGCAGAGCTTAAATATTCCAGATGCAGACATGGCTCAGCAGAAGGATTGCCGCCGGAACCAAATCGCGTTAACGTAACTATCGGATTATTTACTATTATCAAGCTCTTTAGAATAGTTCAATTGCTCGTAGAATCAAAGGGATTCTGCATCCCGCCGGAATGCGAAGATATATCTCCGCTTAATCCTTGCGAATATTTTGAAGGCCTTGATTTTCCAATGGACATTTTTGCTCCGCCGCAAAAACCGGAATTTCTGGCAGGAATCAGTGGTAACATTCCTGCAGAACACAAAAAACCATGCGGCTGTGATGAATAATAACAATAATAACGTTTTTGTTTGGGGAAAGTTTAAAAACTTTCCCCAAATTTTGCATTTTTTTGCAAATTGCGCTACACTATTATAAAATTTACGTATAATATATTGTACAGTAACAGCTTTGCAAGAATTTACTATGGAGGAAAAATTATGTCCGATGACTATAACAACAATAACAGCGGGGATATGAGCGAGAGCCAAGGTGCGCCTAAGCAGGATTCACTTGGCATACATAATGCTTTTGAAGATTTAGTCAGAAGTGATTTGATTGAACATGAAAGAAACCATTCCGAATCTCCCCGCAAAAGAAGGCATAGGCGCAGTGCTAAAAAACAAAAAAAACCAAAAGGCTCATTATTTTTCATTAGCATTTTTATTTTATCAATTGGACTGATTACCGGCGGATACTATGCATATGAAAAATATATGCCAAATTTTTTGGAAATACCTTTGCATAAGTTTTATTCAGAGCTTAACAGCGATAAAATATATATTGTTATTGGCGACAAGCGCATTGAAACAAAGAATCATCCCGTAAAAAAAGACGATAGCTTATACATACCTGTTGATTTTGTTAAAGAATATATAGACAAGTATATATTTTGGGATGAAACCGTGGGTCGCCTTACTATAACGACTGAAAACAAGGTCATCCAAATGAAAACTGAGGAATTATCTTACTTCGTCAATAATAAGCCTTTTAATCTAAATCTTCCTGTTTATAATATTGATTCAACAGCATATATGCCCGCGGACATGCTTATAGACCTCTATGACATCACCATACAATACGATGAGCAATATAATCATACAATTATAGATTATAACACTGAGGAAAAATTAATATATAAGGTTATTAAGGATAAAACAAATTTAAGATATGAGGCTGATATAAAAAGCCCGATTCAGGAAAAACTTTCCATTGGTGACAGCATTGTTTTCTTTGGAGATGATGGAGATTTTGCAAAGATTCGGACAAGCAACGGGCTCATCGGATATGTAAATAAAAAAGATATAGAGCCGGATCAAATAATACCGCCTGCACTTAAACAAAATACAATGCAAGACAGTAAAGACTATCTGCCAAAGGGCGGGAAGATAAATATAATATGGGATCAAATAACAACTGCTGAGGCGAGCTCAAATGAGGAAAGGCGTATTAATCATAGAGCCATTGATGTTTTATCACCGACGTGGTTTTCGTTTGACACGGACAAACTAAACGGTGATATCGTGAACATAGCAGACAAAGGTTATGTTGATTGGGCGCACAAAAACGGTTATCAGGTTTGGGCGCTTATATCTGATAATTTTAATGAAAAAGTTAGCCATGCTATTTTAAGCGACACAGCTATCAGGGAATATGTTATAAAACAGCTTTTGGCGTTTGTATCCATGTATAGGCTTGACGGAATAAACATTGATTTTGAAAATGTTAAAAAGCAAGATGCGGATTATTATATTCAGTTTTTGCGTGAGTTATATCCGATGCTGAGGGAACAAGGCATTGTTTTGTCAGTGGATATGTATGTGCCGAAACCATATAACCTTTATTATAACCGCACCGAGGTCGCAAACGCCTGCGATTACATCATTATTATGGGTTATGATGAACACTATTCGGGTTCGGAAGTCAGTGGGCCTGTTGCATCTATTGGTTTTGTTGAAGAAGGCATCTTTGAAACGTTAAAAGAAGCGCCGAAGGAACGCGTTATTCTCGGTCTGCCGTATTTCATGCGGGTTTGGGGAGAGGTTGAATCCGATGGAGAAGTGACGGTTGTTTCAAGCAAAGCATACTCAAGAGATGCCGTTAAAGCACTGTTTAAAGAAAATGATGCTGAATTCACATGGCTTGAAGGCTTGGGATGCTATTATGCCGAATATGTAACAACGGAAGATAAAGACGGCGTAACGCGCGATGTCAAATACCGCGTATGGCTTGAGGATGAGAGTTCATTGGAAGCAAAGCTAAAGCTTGTTGATAAATATGACCTTGCCGGAGTTTCTGGCTGGAGCGCGAACTGGCTGAAAGCGGAGGAAAAGAACGACTTCCTTGAACTGATAGACAGATATATGAAATAAACCAATAAAACAAAATATAACGCCCGGCACGAGAAACTGTGCCGGGCTAATTGTTTGAAACAAGATTTTAAAAACTTATACTGCCTTGCAAATCGCAAATACCCATAAACCGCATACCATCCATAGGCATACCAACAACATCGCTTTCATTTATAAGCACATTCAAGCTTATACCCGTAACATCAAGATCCAATGAATATATGTTTTCAAATGTTATCTTATTAGTTATTTTTTTGACGGATTTTATATCACCTAATATAGCAAAGCAAGCGTCATCCTCGCCATAAGGCAACAAATAACCTTCAAAAACGGATAATATATCCTCGTTTTTAAGTCTTTCACGAACTGTTTCCGCCATCTCCAGAGTATGGTCAAAAAGCTTTTTTTCTGCCGATTCGTCCCCGCTTTTAAATCTTTTTATAAGATCCCGACGTGTTTCAATCTCTGCCTCGCGAATTTTCGCGTATTCAGAGTTTTTCTCTACAGGAAACAGTATATTGCCGATTCTGCAAAGCCCGGATATATTGGCCTTCGCAGCAGCAAGCATATCTATCTTAGATTTGGACATAAGAATATCGTAATCAATTATATTATTAAGCCGGAATTCAAACTCGTGACCTGTCTTGTCATCCTCACAATAAGCATAGACCTCTCCGTTTGAAACCCTTTCAAACTGAATAGAGCTAAGCTGCATAGTTTCTCCAGAAACAGCAAAAGTGTTCCATCTGCGAATTTTCACTTCATCATTTTCCATGCGTGTTCCGTAAACTACAATACCGTAATCCTCGCCGATATAACCGTATTGTTCAACGACTATATTTCCATCCTTGTTACGTCTGGAAAAACTGCTATCAGGTGTTTGAGCGATGCTTTTCACAATATCTGAAATGATTTTTCTCTTTTTTTCAATTGTTTTAAGCCCTATTGCGCTCATGTTTTTATTCATCAAAGCTTTCCTTTCTTACCATTGATTGTTCTTACATAGTTTATGCCTAGAACAACCGCATTTGTGATACATATTGTTTACTTATCTAATTTCCTTTATACCCTGCATATACGGAACAAGCGCTTCCGGTATCAAAACCGAGCCATCTGCCTGCTGGAAGTTTTCCAAAATAGCGGCTGTTGTTCTTCCAACGGCAAGCCCGCTTCCGTTTAATGTGTGAATAAACTGGGCTTTATCTTGTATATTATCTTTAAATCTAATATTTGCACGCCTTGCCTGATATGATTCAAAGTTAGAACAGCTGGAAATCTCTACATATCTATTATAGCTTGGCATCCAAACTTCTAAATCATATGTCATTGCTGAGGAGAAGCCTAAATCACCCGCGCAAAGCTTGACGACACGGTATGGCAAGCCCAAAAGCTGCAATATGCGCTCTGCATCGTTTGTTAATGATTCAAGCTCTTCATATGAATTTTCCGGACGGGCGAATTTTACAAGCTCTACTTTATTAAACTGATGCTGCCTTATAAGCCCTCTTGTATCTCTTCCGGCAGAACCGGCTTCGGCACGGAAACATGCTGTGTATGCACAGTGTTTAATTGTTAGATTAGAACCGTCTAAAATTTCTTCTCTATACATATTTGTAACGGGAACCTCAGCAGTTGGAACCAAGAAATACTCTGTATTAGCAACCTTAAAAGCATCTTCTTCAAATTTTGGCAACTGGCCTGTTCCTTGCATGCTTCTTCTGTGAACCATAAATGGTGGGAATACTTCTGTATAGCCATGCTTGTCCACATGGGTATCAAGCATAAAGTTCATAATAGCGCGCTCTAGCCTTGCGCCAAGACCTTTATAAAACGTAAATCTTGTTCCCGTAACCTTTGCAGCCATCTCGGAATCAATAATATCAAGCTCTTTGCCTAAATCCCAATGGGGTTTTGGTTCGAATGCAAACTCCGTTGGCGTTCCCCATTTTCTTATCTCAACATTATCAGTATCGGAAGCACCTTCTGGCACGTTTTTATTTGGAACATTAGGAATATTCAAAAGGAAATTATCAATTTCTTCATCAATCTCTCTAAGTTTTGGTTCTAGGGTTTTGACCTCGTCTGACAGCGCTTTCATCTCTTCAAAAATAGCCGAAACATCCTTGCCTTCTTTCTTTAATATAGGCACTTGCTTTGAAACGGCATTCTGTTTGCTCTTTAGTTCTTCTGTTTTTTGAAGCAATTCCCTACGCAATTTATCCATTTCAACAAACTTCTCAAGGCCAAAATCCTTTTGCCTTTTTGAAAGCCCCGCTTTAATCTCATCAAAATTATTTCTCAGTTCCTTTACATCCAACATATTATTGCCTCCTCAAATAACAGAATTAGAAATAGTATGAGTAATTATACCATA
Organism: uncultured Defluviitaleaceae bacterium; assembly: GCA_964449985.1. GTDB lineage: Bacteria > Bacillota > Clostridia > Lachnospirales > WRAX01 > CAYVCG01. The sequence continues at coordinate 7,166 of CAYVCG010000031.1, read as the reverse complement.
CCCAAATAAAAATACAATATTTACGATGTGCAATCATAAAAAAATATTTGCAAAAAAAGGCTATGCAATTTTCGACAAATAATCTATAATATTTATAAAATGGGGGCATTTGGTTTTTTGACCATGTCTTTTGCCAGTGAAGGGATTTATTTATGAAAGATTCTATTTTTTTCACGCATTTGCATGTGCATTCGGAATACAGCCTGCTGGACGGTTCTTCAAAGATCAATGAACTGATAGAAAGAACTAAAGAGCTAGGCATGGATTCTATAGCGATTACTGATCATGGCGTTATGTATGGCGTTATTGATTTTTATAAAAAAGCCAAAGCGGAAGGTATAAAGCCGGTTATTGGATGCGAGGTTTATGTTTCTTCTGATTCGCGCCACAGAAAAGACAATTCTCCTGATAATTTTTATTATCATCTTGTTTTGCTTGCAGAAAACAACGAGGGATACCATAATCTTATTAAACTAAGCTCCATAGGCTTTACCGAAGGGTTTTATTATAAACCACGCGTTGATATCGAAGCTTTAAGAAAATACAGCAAAGGGCTTATTGCTCTTAGCGCATGCCTTGCCGGGCCTGTAGCAAAAAATTTGCTTAATGTGTCATACGAAAAAGCCAAGGAACAAGCGCTTTTATATGATGATATATTTGGCCGTGGGAACTTTTTCATTGAGCTTCAAGATCACGGACTTAGAGAACAGGGTCAGACCAACCCTCAAATGATTCAAATAAGCCGTGAAACAGGCATTCCTTTGGTTTGCACAAACGATATACACTATATTTATGAAGATGATGCAAAAGCACATGATATTCTCATTTGTATACAAACAAACAAAACCGTGGACGATGATGACCGGATGACTTATGAAGGTGGGCAGTTTTATCTTAAATCGCCGGAAGAGATGTATTCGCTGTTTAGCCATGTTCCCGAGGCTTTGCAAAATACATATGACATAAGCGTTCGGTGCAACGTTGATATAAGGTTTAACGAATACAAGCTCCCGAAATTTAACGTGCCGAACGCTGAGGATTCGTTTTTGTATTTAGAGCGGATATGCAATATGGGTTTAAGCGAAAGATACGGAGATATTACTCCTGAGCTTTCCCAAAGGCTTGCATACGAATTATCCGTAATAAAAGAAATGAGGTTTGTAGACTATTTCCTCATTGTCTGGGATTTTATAAAATACGCCAGAGATAATGATATTATCGTTGGCCCCGGTCGCGGTTCGGCCGCTGGATGCCTTGTGGCCTATTGCCTTAGAATAACGAATATTGATCCGCTTAAATATAGCCTGATTTTCGAGCGCTTTTTAAACCCGGAAAGAATCAGTATGCCGGATATAGATATAGACTTTTGCTATGAACGCAGGCAAGAGGTTATCGATTATGTTATTGAAAAATACGGCGATGACAAGGTCGCCCAAATTGTAACGTTTGGAACTATGGCGGCAAAAGGCGCTGTTCGAGACGTTGGACGAGCACTGGGTATGAGTTATGCCAGCGTTGACAAAATCGCAAAGATGATACCATTCGCCTTGGGAATGACAATATCCCAAGCGCTTAAAATGAACCCGGATTTGCTTGCCGAATATAATAATGACGATGACGTTAAATATCTTATTGATATGAGCAAACGCCTTGAAGGCTTGCCTCGCCATTCCTCAACCCATGCGGCAGGCGTTGTTATATGCAACGAGCCTGTTAGCGAATATGTTCCTCTTAATCAAAACGACGGCGTTATCACGACCCAGTTCCCTATGAACACTTTGGAAGAGCTTGGGCTTTTGAAAATGGATTTTTTAGGGCTTCGGACTTTGACTGTTATTAAAAATGCTGTTGATGAAATAAAAAGAATCCACAAGATTGATTTAAATATTGACGATATAGATATGACCGAACCAAAAGTTTTTGAAATGATTGCCTCTGGCAAAACGGAAGGCATCTTCCAGCTGGAAAGTTCCGGCATGAAGAGCTTTATGAAGGAGCTTATCCCGCAAAGCATAGAAGATCTTATTGCAGGAATTTCTTTATACCGCCCCGGCCCTATGGACTTTATCCCGAAATATATAAAAGGCAAAAACAGTGGTCATAATATAACATATGTGCATCCAAAGCTGGAGGATATTCTAAAGCCGACATATGGCTGTATTGTTTATCAGGAGCAGGTTATGCAAATCGTTCGTGACCTTGCCGGATACAGCCTTGGCAGAAGCGACCTTGTTCGCCGCGCTATGAGCAAGAAAAAGGCCGATGTTATGGCAAAAGAGCGGCAAAATTTCATATATGGCGGCGATAACGTAAATGGCTGTGTCAAAAACGGCATACCAAAGGAAATTGCAGAAACTATATTTGATGAAATGACCGATTTTGCCAAGTATGCGTTTAATAAGTCTCACGCAGCTGCTTATGCTGTTATCGGTTATCAAACTGCATGGCTAAAATATTTTTATCCAACTGAATTTATGGCAGCGTTAATGACATCTGTTATGGATTCTTCTTCAAAAATTGCCGAATATATAAATGAATGCATAAAAATGGGTATTGAGGTGTTGCCTCCTGATATAAATGAGAGCTATTCGCATTTCTCTGTTTCCGGCGATAAAATCCGATTCGGCTTTAAAGCCATAAAAAACGTCGGTCGCCCGGGTATAGAAGCGATAATTTCTGAACGCAGCAAAAACGGCCATTTCAAAAGCCTATCAGAATTCATAAACCGCCTTTCTGGCGGAGAAATTAATAAAAGAATGCTGGAAAGCCTTATAAAAGCCGGCGTTTTTGACGGACTTGGTGGTAAACGCCTTCAATATATGAATATATATGAAAAGATAATTAACGCTATTGCGGGGGTTAAAAAGAATACGATCGAGGGCCAAATCAATTTGTTTGATATGGGCGATGCAAAAGCAACTGTTTATGACGATGATTTGCCCGAGGCAATAGGGGAATACCCTCTTAGAGAAAAGCTTGCTCTTGAAAAAGAGGTTCTTGGGGTTTATATAAGCGGCCACCCAATGCTTGAGTATGAAGATATTGTCAAAAAATATTCAAATTGCACAAGTATTGACTTTATAAATGATAATACAGAAGAAAGCATTGATTCCTTTAAGTCTCAGGAATCTCAGGCAAAATTGTATGATGGAAAGTCCATTTCATATGGTGGTATTATTTCAGGCAAAACTGTAAAATATACTAAAAACAATAATGCTATGTCCTTCCTTAATGTTGAGGATTTGTTCGGCTCTGTAGAAGTTATTGTTTTTCCTAACAAACATGAGCAATACGGCAAATCTTTAAACGAAGGCACACCCATATTAATAAAGGGAAAAGCTAGCGTCAGGGAGGATGAAGATACCAAAATTATTTGTGATGAAATAAGATTTTTGGATAAAACAAACAGAATTAGACATAATTCAAAAAAACTATGGCTAAAAATCCCAAAAAACGTTAAAATACTATATAGCGACATTCAGGATATACTTATAAAGTATCAAGGGAATACGCCGGTTATCATCTATGATGAAAAAAACAATAAAAAGCTTCCTGTCAGCGATGCTTATAATATTAATGAAGCTGACGAACGTTTGATAAACAGCCTCAAACGGCTGCTTGGCGACACATGTGTCGTTTTAAAAGAGCAATAAAGCTATGCTTGATAACTGCTTAAACTTGCAGTTGCCCAATTAATTTTTTTCGGAGGGATTTGACTTGTTACCAAACACAGAAAGAAAACTAGGTATATTGACCAGTGGAGGAGACGCTCCCGGCATGAACGCAACGATACGTGCTGTTGTGCGATCTGCGATTCATTATGGTTTTAAAGTTATTGGCATAAGACGGGGCTATGAGGGCTTGCTTAGCGCAGACATAGTCGACCTTAATGCAAAAAGCGTTTCCGATATAGTTCATAGAGGCGGAACAATCCTGCTTACAGCTCGTTGCAAAGAAATGATGACAGCTGAAGGAAAAGACAAAGCTGCAAGAATATGCCAAGTCCTAGGCCTTGACGGATTGGTTGTCATCGGAGGAGACGGATCATTGTCCGGCGCGAGAGAGCTTGCAAAGCGCGGCGTTAACGTTTTGGGCATTCCTGGAACGATAGACCTTGACTTGCCATTTACTGAATACACTATTGGATTTGATACGGCTGTCAACACAGGTATGGATGCTATAAATAAAATCAGAGATACATCCAGCTCTCATGAACGTTGTTCAGTTGTTGAGGTTATGGGAAGAAATTCTGGCCAGATTGCATTATGGTGCGGCGTTGTTGGCGGAGCAGAAGAAATTATTGTTCCGGAAAACGGCGGCCAAAATATACAAGCCGTTGTTGAGCAAATAATTAAAAACAGAAGCAAGGGCAAGACCCACAATTTGATTCTTGTTGCCGAAGGTATCGGAGGAAGCGTTGCTTTAGCCAAAGAAATTCAAGAGCTTACCGGCATTGTTACCCGTGCTACTGTTTTGGGATATCTTCAAAGAGGTGGTTCTCCGACAGCTGTTGACAGAATGCATGCATCCCTTATGGGCTTTATGGCTGTTGAGCTTGCTGAAAAGAAGGAATGGAACAAGGTTATATCATACAGAAACGGTAAGCATGAGGCTATTGATATAGAAGAAGCCCTTTCTATGCCTGCGATATATGATAATAAACTTTATAATATAGCCAAAATACTTGCTATATAGTACTTATTACTTTTACCAGAGGGAGTGTGCATTTGCGTTATGATAAGAAGGACTAAGATTGTTGGAACATTGGGACCAGCAAGTAACGACGTCGAGGTGATTAAAAACCTTATATTGGCCGGCCTTGACGCTGCAAGAATAAACTTTTCACACGGAACTTATGAATCCCATGAAGAGCTTATAACAAAATTGAAACAGGCACGTGAAGAATTAAACGCTCCCATACCACTTATACTCGATACAAAAGGCCCAGAAATAAGAATAAAAACTTTCAAAAATAACGAAAGAATATTTATTCATCAGGGCAGCAGCTTTACATTGACAACAAGAGATATTGAGGGCGATGCAAGTATCGTTTCAATAACGTATGAAAACTTGCCAAAAGATGTTTCCGAAGGTGGCAGAATCTTAATAGATGACGGGCTTATTGAGCTTAGCATAAAGAAGATAACAGAAACGGATATTGAATGCATCGCAGTTAACAGCGGATTCTTAAGCTCACGTAAAGGTATAAACGTTCCTGACGTTTATGTAAATCTGCCTTCCCTAACGGATAAGGATGTTGAGGATATCAGATTTGGTATTAAAATGGGCTTTGATTATATCGCGGCGTCGTTTGTGCGTTCTGCCAAGGATGTATTGGCTATTAGAGAGGTTTTGGAGCAAAACCACGGTAATAATATTAATATAATAGCAAAAATTGAAAGCCGAGACGGCGTAAACAATTTGGAACACATACTTGAGGTTGCGGACGGCATTATGGTCGCCAGGGGTGACTTGGGCGTAGAAATCCCTCCTGAGGAAGTTCCGTTGGTGCAAAAGCTGCTTATCAAGAAAGCAAACCATATGGGCAAACCTGTTATAACAGCAACCCAAATGTTGGAATCAATGGTAACAAATCCACGCCCAACCAGAGCGGAAGCCAACGACGTTGCTAATGCCATATTTGATGGGTCTGACGCTATCATGCTTTCCGGCGAAACAGCAAGCGGAAAATATCCTGTTGAAAGTGTTCAAATGATGGCAAGAATTGCTGTTAAAGCTGAGGAATCTATTGACTATAGTGAAGGACTTGACGTTCATCATTCTGCGGATAATATTACAAACGCAATAAGCTTTGCAACATGCACTACTGCTGCTGATCTGCAGTCTCCGTGTATCGTTACTATAACAAATTCCGGTTTTACTGCAAGAATGGTTTCCAAATACAAACCAACCTGCCCTGTTGTTTCTGTTTGTTTAAACGAAACGCTAATGAGACAGCTAAATCTTATTTGGGGTTGTGTTCCTCTTCTTCACACTGACAAAACCGAGGATATATTTAACGTTGCTGTCAGAAAATCCGAGGAAACAGGTCTTGCGAAAACAGGCGATCCGATTGTTATCGTTGCCGGCGTTCCTGTTGGCATTGCAGGCACAACAAACATTATGAAAGTTCAAATCGTGGGAGATGTTTTGGTAAAAGGCCGCGGTATTGGAGATAAGATTGTTACCAGCCGCTCAACTGTCATTAAGGTTGCGGAAGAAGCCAGCAAGTATTTCAAGCCAGATGATATTCTTGTTACTTCGTCTACTAATAATGCGATGCTTCCGTATATCAAAAAGGCTAAAGGGCTGGTTGTTGGTTCTGATAAAAAAGTTGATATTACGCACGCGGAAACTGTTGCAAGAGCGCTGGACATTCCAATTATTATTTGCGACGAACGCGTTATTGACGTTATTCCAAACGGAACTGCCATTACGATTGATAGTATAAAAGGATTCGTTTATAATGGATTTATGCATAAATAAATTTAAGGAGGCTTAATTATGGAAAAATGGATTTGCAAGATCTGTGGTTATGTATATGACCCCGAAGTTGGGGATGAAGATGGAGGAATAGCTCCTGGAACAAAGTTTGAGGATATTCCAGACGATTGGGTATGCCCTCTTTGCGGTGTTACAAAAGACGATTTCGAAAAAGAGTAGAATATTTGCCCCCGGCCAAACGTATGATAAACCGTCTAGCCGGGGGCTTATTGTTGTATCCGTTTAGATCATATAATCAGCCTCAAAACCCGATTTTGCGCTCTCAAGCAGATCTTCTAACGTAAAGCTGTCTACATAATTATTTATGACCTTATTTAAACCTTCCCAAAACGGCAAAACAAGGCATTTTTCTTTTCTTGTGCATTGATTTGGGTCATCATCGAGGCAGGCTATAGGGCAAAGACTTCCTTCTGTCGTCCTCAAAATGTCCCCCACTCCATATTCTTTTGGGAGTTTTGCAAGCTTATAACCTCCTCCGTTTCCTCTTAGGCTTTTTAAATACCCCGCCTTGCAAAGGATCGATACTATTTGTTCTAAGTATTTGACCGTTATTTGCTGGCGCTCTGAAATATCCTTAAGAGGAATAAAAGCACCTGTATTATTAATCGCAAGATCAAGCATCACTCTAAGGGCATATCTTCCTTTTGTTGAAATCTTCATAT
>CAYVCG010000030.1:19210-25394 GCA_964449985.1 uncultured Defluviitaleaceae bacterium | reverse complement strand
TTTATAACTTTTTGCTTATTTTGTCGTCCGCCGGAATGCCTGTGGCCATTTCAAAGCTGGTTTCTGAGAGGTCATCCCTAGGGCATTATAAAGAGGCGCACAGGGTTTTTCGTGTGGCTCTTATTGTTGCGGGCGCTTTAGGGCTTATATGCAGTTTGATTATGGCGTTTGGAGCGGAATGGCTGGCAGGGCTTGTGGAAAAGCCCGATGAAAATTACCCTATCCCAAGAATCTATTATACAATCCTGTCCCTTGCCCCAACTACATTTATTGTAGCCATTGCGTCGGTTTTCAGAGGATATTTTCAAGGCAGGCACAACACTGTGCCTTCTGCGATTTCTCAAATTATTGAGCAGGTATTTAATGCTGTGTTCAGCGTTGTTTTGGCGTATTGGTTTATGCAGATTGCTTTGGGTTATCCCAATGCGGATATTCTGGCTTTGGGAGCGGCAGGCGGAACGGCAGGAACAGGCGTAGGTGCGTTTGTTGGGCTTATAGTTATCTTTGTGATTTATATGATAGCCAAGCCGCGTATAAAGCGTAAGCTGGCAAAGGATAACACACCGGGCAAGTTGGAATCAGCCCCAAAACTGGCGCTAAGAATATTAAGAACGGCTATTCCTATAATAATCGGAACGGCTATTTTCAGTATATCAAACCTTATAGACTCAGCGATGGTTAAGGATAGGCTGATGTTTAACGGCAATTTCACTAATGATCAGGCCACTTCATTATTCGGCATATTAAATGGGAAATACGTCACTATAACAACTCTGCCAATCACTATTTCAACGTCTTTGGCTGTTGCAGCGATTCCCGGGATAGTGGGGGCTGTGGCTTTAAGGAGAAAAAGGGAAGTTAATATCAGGATAAACGCTGCAATACGTATTGCTATGCTTTTATCTGTTCCAGCTGCGGTTGGTATTGGCGTTTTGGCAGATCCTATTTTGCATATGCTGTTTCCAAAGCATCCGGATGGAGCGTTGCTATTGCAAGTAGGCTCTATAAGTATTATTTTTCTTGCGCTCACGCAGATAGTAACAGGTATGCTGCAAGGCATAGGCAAGCTCCAAGGCCCTATTATTGGCGCGGCCTTGGGTGTTATTGTTAAAATTATTGTCAACTATTATTTGTTAGGTATTAAAGAAATAAATATCGTTGGTGCGGTTATCGGAACGATAGCGTGTTATGTTGTTGCGGGCGGGTTTGATTTGATTTTCCTTATACGAACCACAAAAATACGTATAGATTTTAAGGCGATTTTATTAAAGCCTATTGCTGCATCCGTCATTATGGGCCTGGGTTGCTTTGTGTTCTATTATTTCATGCAGCTTTTGTTAGGCATAAACGTGCTGTCTATAGCAGTTTCGATAGTTGCTGGAGTTGTTATGTATTTTGGATTTATGCTTTTGTTCAAAGGCTTGCTGGTGGAGGATTTGCAAAAATTCCCTATGGGTGGAAAGATCTGCCGTACATTAAAGCGGTATGGTTTTATTTAGAAAGGAAGAAACATAATTGAAAAAGGTTTTAACAATTGCCGGATCTGATTCATCAGGTGGTGCAGGCATTCAAGCGGATATTAAAACGATAGCAGCGCATGGCATATACTCAATGAGCGCAATAACGGCGCTGACCGCGCAAAATACCATGGGCGTTTTCGGCATTATGGATGTTTCCCCTGAGTTTGTGGCTAAACAACTGGATTGTATCTTTGAAGATATCCCCCCCGATGCCGTTAAAATCGGCATGGTGTCTAATATAGGCATTATTGAAGTTATTGCTGTTAAATTAAAGGAATACAACGCTGTGAATATCGTCATAGACCCTGTTATGATATCCACCAGCGGTAGCAAGTTGCTCTCCGATGAGGCGAGGGATGTTCTTATAAACCGCCTGTTTCCGCTCGGAACTATCATTACGCCGAATATACCTGAAGCGGAAGTCTTATCGCGACAATGCATAAAGACAAAAGAAGATATGGAAAAAGCGGCGGAACAAATTGCCGGAATAACAAAAAGCGCCGTTTTGGTCAAAGGTGGCCATAGCATAAACGACGCAGCAGACGTATTATATGAAAATGGTAATATTCATTGGTTTAAAGCAGAACGCATTAATAATCCAAATACGCACGGAACAGGATGCACGCTTTCTTCGGCAATCGCTTGCGGGCTTGCCTGTGGCAAAAGCATGGAGGAAAGCATAAAATCAGCCAAGGATTATATCACAGGCGCTCTTAATGCGATGTTGGATTTGGGAAATGGCAGTGGGCCACTAAATCACATGTTTGGATTAAAGGGTTAACGTTAGTTTTTTTCAAAAGTTCCCTCAAGGTTTTTGGATAAAATGATTTTACATATAACCAAAAACGTTGGCCCTATAGCAAAACCTATGATGCCGAATATTTTTAGCCCCACGTATATTGACATAAGCGTTAGCAGAGGGTGCAGGCCTATTTGCGAACCCAATATTTTCGGTTCGAGCATTTGGCGCGTTACATGGACTGCGATATAAATGCACGCAATGCCGATGGCTGCCGAATAACTGCCTGTTGCTAAATAGAAAAAGAACATAGGATATAAAAAGAATCCAACCCCAAATGCAGGCAAAGCATCTATAACGCCCGCCGCTATACCTATCAAAAATGCATAAGGAAACCCTAGAATGCTAAGGCCGGTAACACATATTGCAGTTACAATAACCATAATGATAAGAGCGGATTTTATAAACCCCCAGAGCGTGTTAATAAGACCGGCTTTTATCATGGTGTAATCAGATATCAGCCATCTTGGCGTGTATTTTTTTATATGAGCGTTTATTGCAGGCTTATCTTTTGTAAAAAAGAATGTGGATAATATAAATATAAAGCCTGATAAAATCGCAACGGGTACTGCTGAAACAAAATTAAACAGCCCGGTTTTTGCGCCGGAAGCCAAGACAGAGGCAGTTTCTGCTGATATATTTATAAGGGCTTTCTCCGCAAAGTCAGAAAAATTGGTGGGTAGGAGTTTTACTAAGTCATAATACTTATCCTTAATTGTATTTGCTGTCTCTATAACCTTTGATACGTATACGTCACGGTTATTTAAAAAAGACGTTATTTCAGACCCTAGTTTTGAAAATATAAGATTTCCAAAAAATATAATCAAAAATAGCGAGATAACAATCATAAGCGCAGTACCAATCCCCCGAGGGATTTTAAGCCGCTTATTCAAAAGCGAAACAATCGGGGATAAGGCAAGGCTTATTAAATATGCGTAAACAAAAGGCGCTATATAAAAATAAACAACCTTAACAAAAAGATATATGAATAAAAATATCGCTGCCAAAAACAAGACTTTGTCAGCCGTTTGCTTGTTGGCATAATAATACTTTTTTATCAAAATATCACTTCCCCCGCCGCTTTAATTTAACTTTATCATAACATAATTGCTAAAATTTGTATATCTCTAACTCTGATAGACAATATCATGAAACTTAAATTCCACATCGTTGCCATATTCCAGCCCTGTTGCAAATGAATAGTTCCCTGTTATAAGCAAAAGCTCATCTAAAGATATTTCTTTTGTTATATATCGGTGGAAGCCATTAACCATGTTACAGCCGATATCAATAGATTTTTCGAACATCTCTGTAAATGATGAATCTAATTTGTTTTGATCATCCCATGGCATATGCCATGAGCTTTTATTTATATTTAAATAGTCTATCCCGTCATTTATTTCTTGGAGATGGATAAGGCTGGAGCATATCTTTTCACCTATAGTCATATCCTCTGCAAATTCCATAAGCCTTTTACGCCGTCCGTTTTTTGATTGCAACAGCCGCGTTAGCCTCATCATATATGAAAATGATTTATAAACCTGCCTTGGAGTGATATGTGTTTCATAGGCTTTTTTTATGTTATCGCTTATTATATCCGCTACGGAGTTTGCCTCCTTGCGAGAAAGCTTTATAAGCTCCCAAAGTTTTTTTGCGGATGGTTTTTCCCCGCTAACGAGCTTTAGCATCAAAACGTCTATCGCTGTCTCAAAATTTCTGTGATAAACGCTGTATTTTAGACTTCTCACGGGTTGCCTGTCGTTGCGGGCGCCTGTTTTAAAATAAATATATGGATGCGTGTTGTAGTCTAGCGCATAATGCGTTAAATATCCGCATACATAGCTTATTCCTGCATCCCTTTTTTCGCCCTCAGAATCATTTATATTCTCCGCCATGCCTTTCAAGAATAATTTAAAATTCCCCTTGTGCATTTTTGTGCCAAGCCCTGATAGTTTTTTGTTTACAAGCGCGGGGAGATAATAAAAGAAAACATCCGGGCCTTGTGTGCCAACGTTATAGATTTGACGATACTTGCTTATTAAATCATGGATTTCGCCTTCCAGCTTGTTTAGTATTGCTTCTCCGCATATATAATGTGTTATTAAGCCGGGCATTAAAACCGCCTCCTATACATGTAGTCTTAAAATAAAAGAATAAAAAATAATGTGCCGCAAATAATAACTTTGAGGTGATCATATGGATTATGAAAAAGCATATAAAAGGCTTGTTTCACAAATTACGGCAATATCTATAAATGAAAATGAGATATTAAAAGCCGAGTTGCCGCCGTCTGAGCAGAAGGAAGAAACTGTTTTCTATAAGCAAAATAATTCACAGCAAGATGGCTTTCATGTTGATTAAAAAATATTTCTATCTAATTTTTTGCATTTTTGACGATTTTTATGCTTCATAATTATGGACACAACATAATATATACTTACAGACAAAAAAAGACTTAATCAGCAAAGCCGAAAGGCTTATAGATTTAAGTCCTGCTTATAGATCTATTTAGCAAAAAGGCCGCTTGTTGCGCTTTAGCATGCCACCGTTTGAGGTGATACGCTAAGCGCAGCTTTGCCTTTACCACTGCTTTTGAAAATTAGCAGCGGCCTTTAGTCTTCATTGCATCAACGATTCTACGGATAGCGCGCATATACGCAGCAGTGCGCATAGAAACAGAATGCTCTTCCATTGTTGCATACACATCATTAAATGATTTAACAAGAGTTTCCTCTTCCTTATTAAGAATTTCTTCTTTAGACCAGTAAAGGTTGTTAAGGTTTTGAACCCACTCATAATAAGAAACTGTAACGCCGCCGGCATTCGCAAGAATATCAGGGATAACAAGCACGTTGTTTTTGAAGAAGTATTCGTCTGCTTCTTTATCAACAGGGCCGTTTGCGCCTTCAGCAATGACTTTTGCCTTGATTGTCTTAGCTTCTTTTATTGTGATAGAGTTTTCCAAAGCAGATGGAATAAGGATATCAACAGGCAATGCCCAGAATTCTTCGTTTGTTATATCTTTTGAGCCAGGGAATCCTGAGAACGTGTTGTTCTTAGCTACATATTCTTTTAATTCTTCAAGATCAAAACCATCTTCTTTATAAACGATAGAATTGGATTTTGAAACAGCAACGACTTTTGCGCCTGCTTCATAGCAATAATCAGCAGAATAGCTACCTACGTTACCAAAACCTTGAACAGCTACTCTAGCGCCGTTTAAGTTAATACCAAGGCGTTTGCAGGCCTCACGTATAGTAATAAATACGCCATAACCTGTTGCTTCTGTTCTACCTTGAGAACCGTTTAATTCAAGAGGCTTGCCTGTGAATGTTCCGATTTCGTTTTTGCCGGTAAGCTTTATGTATTCGTCAAGCATCCAAGACATGATCTGGCCGCCGGTATTTACGTCTGGTGCAGGCACGTCTATTTTTTCGCCGATTATACGGTGGATGCCATCAACAAAACCTCTGGAAAGTCTTTCTAATTCTCCTTGAGAAAGTTCTTTAGGATTTACAATAACGCCGCCTTTGCCGCCGCCGTATGGCAGGTTTGCAACGGAGCATTTCAAGCTCATCCATGTGGAAAGAGCCATAACCTCTTCTTTACATACATCCTGATGGAAACGGATACCGCCTTTTGTGGGGCCTAAGGCATCGTTATGCTGAGAACGGAAGCCTTTAAATACTCTTATTTTGCCATTGTCCATTTTAACTGGAATGCTAATTTCCATAATTCTTGCTGGGTTTTGCAAAATAGCTGCAACGTCTTCGCCGATGCCAAGCTTTTGACATACGTTCATAATATTTTCTTGTAAATCGTTAAATAAAATTTCATGGCTTTTCATATTAATATTCCTCCTAGA